>JBBRPV010000043.1:0-36702 GCA_038227445.1 Burkholderiales bacterium
GGCATCCCAGCGATGTCCTCGCGGCTGGATCACTTGAATGTATTTGCAGTGCCTCGGGCCCTCACCGAGCGCTTGGCCCGGGCTCGTCCAACAAACGGATCAGATCGCGGCTTCGCGCGATCTATCCTTAATCGTTAGGCCACTCGTGAGCAGAAACTCTATTTACTGCCGTGGTGCCGACGCACCCTGGGTCGGAGCTTGACCATTGCTCCGAATGTTCTTCAGCATCTCGGCTTGAACTTCGCGTGACTTCTCGATACTTTCGGAGAAATCATACTTGTCGCCCCACTCGACAACCTTGCCGTTCACGAAACGAACAAAGACTCGATCTGTCGCAATCATCTCGTTGTCGATAGGAGTGAAGCCTATGAGCTTAGGTGACCACCAAGAGAATCTTTCAATCAGGTCGTCGTTATTCTTTCTTGCCGAGACGAGCTTTGGTGGCCCCATGAGCGCAACAACTTGTTCTTTCGTCATGTTCATAGTTACGGCCATCGCCTTGCTCGTGTAGTTGACGGTGGCACAGCCGCTCAAGAGGAGCTGAACGAAAACGAGGGAAAGGAATTTGTGCAAGGTGACTCCGATCAATCTTGTCCGGATTGTGTGGCATTTCGGTAGCCAGCGGGAGAGATAAGGGGCCTAACGTAATGTGGGCCAACCGTGGCCTTGATCGTCGTTCGGTTCATATTCATCCAACATTCTTGTCCCCCTTTCGAGTGCCCCGGGCGTAGTGCCCTCTTCGAACCGCCCTTGGGGTGATGGCCGTGCCGATATGGGCTGTCTACATTGGCCGGCATGAACACACCTCCCGCCGACCCGAAGCATCCCACGAATCGTGACACCAATATCGCTCTTGGACTGTCGTCCACCCAAGCGGAAGTCGTCAAGCCCGAACCGCGCTTGCTCGACCGCATGCGGGAGTCGATCCGTCTTCGGCACTACTCGATTCGCACCGAAGACACCTATGTGCACTGGGTTCGCCGCTTCATTCTTTTCCATCGCAAACGCCATCCCCTAGAGCTGGGCGCCTCGGAGGTTGCTTCGTTCCTGACGCACCTGGCGATAGACCGCGGCGTCGGTGCCTCGACCCAGAATCAGGCCAAGTCCGCACTGTTGTTTCTCTACCGGGTCGTGTTGGGCACCACCCTGCCCTGGCTCGACGAGATCGTCGCGGCCAAGGACACCCGAAGACTGCCGGTGGTTCTCTCGCCTGCAGAGGTCCGCTCATTGCTTCTCGAACTCAACGGCACGATGGGGCTGGTGGCCTCGCTCTTGTATGGCACTGGCATGCGGCTGATGGAGGGTCTGCGGTTGCGCGTTAAAGACGTCGGCTTCGAGCGCCGAGAGATCTTGGTGCGCCACGGCAAGGGTGGCAAGGACCGAGTGACCGTGCTGCCTGAGAACCTGATGCTGCCGCTGCAGGACCAAATCGCCCGCGCCAAGGTTAGGCATGACCGAGACGTCGCCGAAGGGTTCGGTGAGGTGTGGTTGCCAGATGCGCTGGACGTAAAGTTTCCTCGGGCGCCGCGCGCCTGGGGCTGGCAGTGGGTGTTTCCGAGTGCTGCGCTGTCTGTGGACCCACGCACAGGGGTGCAAAGGCGCCATCACCTGAACGAAGCCTCGGTGCAAAAGGCCGTGTCGGGAGCGGCGCGCAGAGCGGGCATCGTCAAACCGTGCTCGCCTCACGTGCTGCGGCACTCGTTTGCAACTCATATGCTGCAGGCCGGTTACGACATCCGCACAGTGCAGGAGCTGCTGGGGCACAGCGATGTCTCCACGACGATGATCTATACGCACGTGCTCAATCGCGGCGGGCGTGGGGTCAGGTCGCCTTTCGATCAAATTTGACACGCCAGATGAACGGTCGGCGTAATTCAATGCCATGTGACGTTTGCTGATCGAGGTCTCACCCTTACTTTCCCCAGAACGCCAGAACGCCAGTACGCCAGTACGCCTCGACGTCCTTGAGGCTCTCTTGACGGCGAGCGGCGGGAGCCAACCCGAACAAGCATTTGCTGAAGCTTTGCTGCGAGCGCCGCGAGTCGCAGGCTCGCGAAAAGTGGCGGCGTCGTGTGGTGCTTGCGAGTCGCTGCTGCGATATGCAGCGCACCGGCAGTGGCACGGGTGACGTGGTCCGGGCTCTTTGCCAAACGTGCCCGCACCGATGCAGCTTGGTACTGTTTCGAGCCCAGCGTTACTTCCGATTCACACATCACGAAGACGCCGACATGGGCCGGGTTGCTGCATTGCATCGCCCTTGCATCGCCCTTGCATCGCCCTGGCATCGCGCGCGACCTAGAGTCGCTGACCTAGCAAAAACCCTGAAATTGGGGTGCAGCCTCTATGCCTCGTCGGCACAGTTGCGTCAACCCTGATCGATGAACAAGATCAGAACGTCACACTCAACCCTCGGAGCATTCATGACCAACAAGAACCTTTCCACCATCGCCAACGAAGTCATCGCGGACTACGGTGTCATCAACATGAACGTCATCAACGCCTACCGATTCGGCGGCGAGCGTTTGATCGGTTTTGTTGACCAGCGCTTTGCCGGCGTGGTGAATCGCGGCACGGCGCTGTCCGAGGAACTGCGCACGAACGTGATCAAGTCGCAGCAGCGCGTCAGCGGCTACTTCGTCAAGGGCTTGCAGATCGGCAGCGACCGTGCTCACAGCGCTGTGGGCGTCGCCGTCGACCTGGCTTCCAAGGGCGTGAACATCGTGGCGACGAGTGCTGACCGACTCGACCGCCGCACAAATCTGCATGCGCTGGACAAGCTGAATCGCACCGTCATGCCGGCGGCGAATGTTGTGGTCCAGGTGGTCGAGCGCATCGAACAGGGCAGCGGCACGTTGGTGCGGCGGGTGTCGGGCAAGGCCATGCCGGCCAACGCTGTCGCCACGCGTTCGCTGAACGCCAGCAAGCGCAAGGCTGCGGCTGCTCGCAAGCAGGTCACCAAAACGGTGACCAAGGCCCAGCGCGTCGCGACCAAGCGTGTGAGCAAGGCCGTGGCCAAGACTGCTACAACGGCCTCGAACGCCGCGCGTCGCGTGGCGCGCAAGGCATCGTCGGTGGCCGCTGCGGCCTGACCCCGGGCACGTCAGGCGAGCCGGCCTAACCGGCCGCCTGATCGACATCGGGGAAGGCGCGCGGCCTGCGCGCGACTTTTCTTTTTTCTTTTCCTTCGCTGCTTCGCACGCGCCGTTCGCTTCGGGCGCGCGCGCCGGGCCGCGCTTGGAAGAACTGCAACGGAAGTTGCCTGCGGTCATGCGCAGGATCGAGCAGTGTCTGGCCGAACTCGACGCCATCGCGCCCGAAGACAGCCGCGTCCACCCGGCGCCGCGACGCCGCGTATGTTGCCGAATAGCGAATCCGCCTTCCCCGAACTCAATCGGCGGATTCCGGCCCAGGAGCCTCGCTATGGCGGGCCACTGCTCGTGCAGCGTGCGGGCGTCTTCAGGGGCACTGCGCTACACCCGAACTTGCTGAATGATCGGAATGCCGCGGGTCCACAGCGGCAGATCAAGGCAGGCAGCGGATGCACCTGTCGGCCCTTGCTGATTTCGCCTTGGCCGGACACCTTTTGGCGCACTGGGCGGACAGGCTTGAACAACTCCCGGGCCCTGCCCAGGAGAAGGCCTATCCGCGCAGTGCTTCCGGCAACTCGATCTTGACTTCCAGCACCTCGAGGTTGTCCTGGCGCTCCAGGTGCACTTTGATGTCCTCTGCCTTGATCGACACGTACTTCGAGATCACCGCGACCAGCTCGCGCTGCAGCGCGGGCAGGTAGTCGGGGCGGCTCGCGCCGCGCCCACTTCGCTCGTGCGCGAGGATGATTTGTAAACGCTCCTTAGCGACGCTCGCGGTCTTTTTCTTTTCGCCCAGCAGAAATGAAAGGAAGGACATGCCGTTACCTCCCGCCGAACACGCGCTTGAGGAAGCCGGGCTTCGTTGCATCGGTGAAGCGCATCGGGCGTGTCTCGCCGAGGAAGCGCGCGACGACGTCCTTGTAGGCCTCCGACACGTCGGTGCCCTTCAGGTGCACCGCTGGCATGCCTTGGTTCGAGGCGTCGAGCACCGTCTCTGATTCGGGAATGACGCCGATCAGCTCGATGCGCAGGATTTCCTTGATGTCCTCGATCGACAGCATCTGCCCACCCTGCACCCGGTTGGGGTTGTAGCGTGTGATCAGTAGGTGCTCCTTGATCGGCTCCTTGCCTTCGATCGCGCGCCTGGTCTTGGAGGCCAGCATGCCGAGGATGCGGTCGGAGTCGCGCACCGACGACACCTCGGGGTTGGTGACCACAAGGGCCTCGTCGGCGAAGTGCATCGCCATCAGTGCGCCGGTCTCGATGCCGGCGGGGGAGTCGCACACGATGTAGTCGAAGCCCATCGCGGCCAGGTCGTTCAGCACCTTCTCGACGCCCTCTCGCGACAGAGCGTCCTTGTCGCGCGTCTGCGAGGCAGCG
Organism: Burkholderiales bacterium; assembly: GCA_038227445.1. Taxonomy (GTDB): domain Bacteria; phylum Pseudomonadota; class Gammaproteobacteria; order Burkholderiales; family Burkholderiaceae_C; genus LMDS01. The sequence goes on from JBBRPV010000043.1 coordinate 4,470, forward strand.
AGCACGAACAGGTTGTCGCACTGCTTGTCCTTGATCAGCGCCTGGTTGAGGTTGGCCTCGTTCTGGATCACGTTGATCAGGTCGTACACAACGCGGCGTTCGCAGCCCATGATGAGGTCGAGGTTGCGCAGACCGACGTCGAAGTCGATCACGGCGGTTTTGTGGCCGGCGAGCGCCAGGCCAGCCGAAAAGCTGGCACTGGTGGTGGTCTTGCCTACGCCGCCCTTCCCTGAGGTCACGACAACAATCTTAGCCATGGGTTAGCAGTCCTTCTCTGTCAATGTCTAGTCAATGTCCAGCGGCTGGACGACGAGCTTCTCGCCGTCCAGCCTCACCTGCCCCGGCTTGCCCAGCACGTTGGCGGGCAGTTCGGTTTCGGTGGTGCGGTAGAAGCCCGCGATGGAGAGCAATTGCGGCTCCATGCAGGTCGCAAAGATGCGTGCGCCCGTGTCGCCCATGGCGCCGGCGAGCGCGCGGCCACGCAGCGGCGCGTAGACATGGATGTTGCCGTCGGCGATCACTTCGGCGCCATGGCTCACGACCGCGAGCACGACCAGGTCGCTGCCCCTGGCGTAGACACGCTGGCCGGAGCGCAGCGGCTTGTCGACGATGAGCGTCATGCGCGCAGGTGCCAACGCTTCGTCGGGCGCCGGGGCGGGTGCCGGTGCTGGGTCCTCCGGCGCGGAGCGGTGCACCGCAAGCGCGGGCGCGGGCGCGGCCTGGCCATGCGCTTCGCTCAGGCCCGCGGCCAGCGCGTCTTCCATTTGCTGGGCGCTGCCGGCCTTTACCGCGACCGGCAGCATCTTGTGGCCGCGCAGTAGGTCGATGAGCGCGGCGAAATTGATTGGCTCGGCAGAGTCGCGCACCTGCGACAGATCGATCGCGACCGGGTCTTGGTTGAACAGGTCGGGCGCGTCTGCGAAACGCGCGTTCAGCGCCTGCGAGAGCAGCGCAAGATCGGTCGTCTTCAGCACCACCGCCACCAGCGACAGCGTGGCGCTTTTTAGTTCGAAGGTGGAAGTTGCGTGAGGAACGAAAGCCATGGACGCTTGGAGCTGGAAAGTGGCCGAGTTTACCGGCAGCTGCGCCAAGAATCCCCGGGCTGGTTGGCGGCGGGAATGTGCGACCAGCGAGAGGGCAGTGTGAGGCGCGGGCCAGGACGGCCGAACCGGGCAGCGCCGCGCGGCCGGCGTGCCCATCAGCATGCAGCCGCGAAGGCCCTTTCTGAAGCGCGCCCACGCCTGGCCATTCGAGCCATCAGGTCGGGTCACCCGCGTGGTGCGCGGCTCGGCCGCGGGCGGGATCGGCAAGCCTGGCGATGACGCATCGCTGGTGCCGGCGGCCACGTGGCATGTGGCATGTGGCATGTGGCATGCGGCATGCGTCATGCGCCATGCGTCATGCGCCATGTGAAGAAGCAAGAGCGTTCGCTCGCGCCGTCCTTTTGGTTCCACAGCGCCTCCCCCGCCAAAGCCGCGCAAGCCGAGGCGGCGCGCTGCTTCTTTTATGCCCTTTTCAAGCTGTGGTTCTTCAGCGGCAATTCGCGGATGCGCTTGCCGGTGGCGGCGAAGACCGCGTTCAGCACCGCTGGAGCGGCCACGGCAATGGTGGGCTCGCCCACGCCGCCCCAGAAGCCGCCCGACGGCATCACGATCACTTCGACCTTGGGGCAGGTGTCCATCTGCATCACCGGGTAGGTGCTGAAGTTGTCTTGCTCGATGCGGCCGTCTTTCACGGTGCAGCCACCGTACAGCGCAGCGGAGAGGCCGTACACGAATGAGCCTTCGACCTGTGCTTCGATCTGTTGCGGGTTCACGGCGTGGCCCGGGTCCGTGGCCGCGACGATGCGGTGCAGGCGCAAAACGCCGTCTTCGCTCACCGACACCTCGGCGCAGGCCGCCACATAGCTGCCATAGCCCATGATCTGCGCCAGGCCGCGGTACACGCCATGGGGCGCCGGCTTGCCCCATCCGGCGCGTTCTGCCACCGCGTTCAGCACGGCCAAGTGCTTGGGCGAATTCGCGAGCAGCGCGCGACGAAACGCAAGCGGGTCTTTGCCGGCGGCGTGCGCAAGTTCGTCAACAAAACACTCGAGATATAGGGCGTTTTGATTCAGGTTCACGCCTCGCCAAAAACCGGGTGGCACGTGCGTGTTGCGCATCGCATAGTCCACCAACAGGTTCGGCACCGTATAACCGATCGACCCCTCTGGGCTGTTGGAGACCAGGCCCTGGAACACGAACGGGTCCTTGCCGCTCTGCAGGTTCTGCGGGAACAGGCCCGCCATGATTGACTGGCCCGAGATGCGCATGTGCAGCGCGTTCAGGTTGCCCTGCGCGTCGAGCCCGGCGCTGAGCTTGCACTGCGTGATCGGGTGGTAACGCCCGTGGGTCATGTCTTCTTCGCGCGACCAGATCAGCTTGATCGGCGTGCCCGGCATTTGCTTGGCGATGGCCACCGCCTGCTGGAGCCAGTCATGCGCGCCGCGCCTGCCGAAACCGCCGCCGAGGCTGAGCTTGTAGACCTCGCACTTCGCGGGCGGCAGGCCAGCCGCTTCGGCGGTGGCGGCGAGTGCGGCTTCGCCGTTCTGGGTGGGGCACCAGACTTCGCAGCGCTCTGGCGTCCAGCGAGCGGTGGCATTCATCGTCTCCATCGTTGCGTGGCTTTGGAAGGGGTATGCATAGACCGCTTCGATCTTGCGCGCCGCGCCGGCGAGGGCCTTGGGTGCGTCGCCGATGCTGTTGCCAATGACGCCGTCAGGCGCGCTCAGACCTTCTTTCAGGGTGGCCGCGATGCTCGCGCTCGACACCTTCGCGTTGGGCCCTTCGTCCCAGACAATGGGCAGCGCATCGAGTGCGCTTTTGGCGCGCCACCAGGTGTCGGCCACCACCGCAACGCTGCTGTCGTTCACCCGCAGTACCTTCTTCACGCCGGGCTTTGAGGTGATGGCCGCGGCGTCGAAGCTCTTCAGCTTGCCGCCAAACACCGGGCAGTCTTTGATGGCTGCATTCAGCAATCCTGGCATCTTCAGGTCCATGCCGAAGACCTGCGAGCCGTCGAGTTTGGGCGCAGTGTCGAGCCTCTTCACAGGTTTGCCAATGAGCTTCCAGGTCTTGGGATCCTTCAGGGCCAGCCGCTTCGGCGGCGCGAGTTTCGCGGCGGCCGCCGCCACCTTGCCGAAGCTGGTGCTGCGCCCAGTGGGCACGTGAGTGATCACGCTGTTGGCAGCGCCGCATTCCGCGGCGCTCACTTTCCATTCGTTGGCGGCGGCCTGGATCAATACCGCGCGCGCCATCGCGCCGCCCTTGCGCACGTTGTCGTGCGAATCGCGGATGCCGCGACTGCCGCTGGTGGAGAAGTTGCCCCAGACCCGGTTGCGCGCCAGGCTCTGTCCCGGCGTGGGGTATTCGGTTCGGACCTTCGACCAGTCGCACTCGAGCTCTTCTGCCACAAGCTGGGCCAGACCAGTGAGCGTGCCCTGGCCCATCTCGGACCGCGCGATGCGAATCACGACCGAGTCGTCGGCGTTCACAACGACCCAGGCGTTGACTTCGGGCAAGGTGGCGGCGTTGCTTTGCGCGCCGACGCGGCCCGCGATGTGGAAGCCGATCACAAGGCCACCGGCCGCCACTGCAGACGCGCCGATGAAGTGGCGGCGGTTCAGGCCCGAGGCTTCGGCAAGGGGTGTTTTTTCCATGGTGGGCTCGTGGTTCAGCCCGCGTTTGCGGCGGCTTGTTTGATGGCCGCACGAACCCGGTTGTAGGTGCCGCAGCGGCAGATGTTGGTCACCGCGCTGTTGATGTCGGCATCGGTCGGCTGCGGCTTGCTCTTGAGCAGAGCGGCTGCGGCCATGATCATGCCGGACTGGCAGAAGCCGCATTGCGGCACGTCGAGCGCGGCCCAGCTTTTTTGAAGCGGGTGCGAAGCGTTCGGCGACAGGCCTTCGATTGTCACAATCTTTTCGGTGGACGAGACGCTGGAGACCGGCCGCACGCACGAGCGGGTAGCCACCCCGTCGATGTGTACCGTGCAGGCGCCGCACTGCGCGATGCCACAGCCGTACTTGGTGCCCGTCAGGCCGAGCTGCTCGCGCAGCACCCAGAGCAAGGGCGTCTCGGGTTCGGCCTGGAAGGCGATACTTTTGCCGTTGACGTTCAGCGTGCTCATCGACGGTTTCCTCTTCTGAATCGAGACTTGATTTTCGCGCCGCGGCAAATCTCGGCTGCTGCCGAATACCCTCTGCGCAGCGCGGTTGCCGCCGCGCAAACTGGGGTCGAGGGTATTAATGCGCGATCAGTCCCGGGCGCTGAAGTGCGCGGCGCTGCGGTAGGGCTTGACTGCACACCGACTACCTCGCCAAAGCTGGTGCGCCGGCTTTGCAGGCAAGGGAGGCGCCGGCACCGCGGGGTCAAGGGCTGAGAGCCTTCGGCCCGCGCTTTTCGTACCAGTGCGTGATGCGCTGGCCGTCCCAGTGCAGCCCGATGTGTGCGCACTGCTTCGCGTGGCGCAAGGCCTTCGGCCGGAACAGGCCGACACACTCGCCACCCTTGTCGCGCACGCTCGGGAAACACACGCCCCAACTGCCGGCCTCGCGCAGTTGCTGGCCGAGCGCTTGCGGCGCGTCGTAGCGATCAGGGTCAAACAACTCGGCAGCGCGTTTGCGAATGCCGCGCAGGTCGTGCAGGTAAGCATCGACGCCGGCGCTGATGACGCGCATGTCCACGTCAATCGCCGGCTCGGCCGTGCGCGCCAGAAACACCGCTCGGTGGTGGCTGACTTCGGCGACGGCTGTTGCCAGAGTGTGCGCCGCGTAATAAACGCCGTAGCTGCCATTCGAAAAGCGCGAGCCTTCGGGATTCAGGTGCGTGAAGGCGGCCATGATCGGCGTGCTGCCGGGGCCGCTCACGCGTTCTTCGGGTGGCACCAGTTGCAGCTGGCCGATCTCGTCGCGGATGCGCGAGTTGGTCAATGCTTCGATTGCAAACACCACGTCCAGATCGGCTGGGTTGGCGATGGCGTCGTACAGGCCGACAGTTGGGTAGCGCGACGGGATCAGGCGAAAGCTGCTCCGCCAGACGGTGTGCGTGAGCGGGATGCGCGGGGTCAAAGCGGTCAACTGGGCAGGCATTCAGAGCCATCGACCTCGGTTAGCGCCGGGCCGCCCCAAGCGGGCCGAGCGCACCGTCAAGGGTGGCACCCGTCATCAAGCCTTGCCGCCACGCTGCGCATCGAGGTAGTGGCGAACGACGTAGAGATCAGCCACCTGACCGCCCAGCATGCGGTCGAGCGCCGAGGCCCCACCGAACACCGGCGCCTGGTTGGGCTTGCGTACCCATTCGTCGGCACGGTGAGCCTCCGGCAGCAGGATCTGCAACGCGGCGTAAATGCCGAACAGGTAAGACAGCCTTTCCATCACGTGCCGGTCGAGCGGGCCGACTTTGCCGCTCTTCCATTGGTACAGCGTGGTGCGGCCTACACCGAGCAACACCGCCTGCTCTTGCGCGCCCAGCTTCCATGCTTCACACAAACGCCAAAAGCTGCGCAGTGCGGCCTGCGCTGCAGAAGCCGAAGCGAGGTCAACGGGCGGTATGGCGAGTTTGAGAATCGCATTCATGCCCGAAGCATAGTTCAACGGCGGACGACTTTCAACGTTTCGTCCGTCTTTGAACTTTTCTCACGCGATGGTTTGAGCCAGCTCGCCCTTCGAGTAACGGCGCGCCACCTGCTCAAGTGTCTGGGGCTTGATCTTGCCCGCTTGCCCTTCGCAACCGAACTGCAGGTAGCGCTGTTTGCAAATACCTTTGGCCGCTTCTCGCGCCGGCTTCATGAAGTCACGTGGGTCGAACTTGTCGGGGTTCTCGGCCATATAACGGCGCACCGCGCCGGTCATCGCCAAGCGCACGTCGGTGTCGATGTTGATCTTGCGAACGCCGTACTTGATGGCTTCTTGGATCTCTTCGACGGGCACGCCATAGGTCTCTTTCATCTTGCCGCCGAACTCGCGAATCTCGGCCAGCAGTTCCTGCGGCACGCTCGACGACCCGTGCATCACAAGATGGGTGTTCGGAATGCGACGGTGAATCTCTTTGATGCGGGTGATCGCCAGAATGTCACCGGTGGGCTTGCGGGTGAACTTGTAGGCACCGTGGCTGGTGCCGATGGCGATCGCGAGCGCATCGAGCTGGGTGCGCTTGACGAAGTCGGCAGCCTGCTCGGGGTCGGTCAGCAGCTGCTCCATCGTCATCGTGGAATCGGTGCCGTGGCCGTCTTCCTTGTCGCCCCTCATCGTCTCCAGCGAACCCAGGCAGCCGAGTTCGCCTTCCACGGTCACGCCAAGCAAATGCGCCATGTCAACGACCTTGCGTGTCACCTCGATGTTGTAGTCGTAGCTTGCGATGGTCTTGCCATCGGCCTGCAACGAGCCGTCCATCATCACCGAGCTGAAGCCCAGACCGATCGCGCCCTTGCACACGTCGGGGCTCTGGCCGTGGTCTTGGTGCATCACGAGCGGCACGCTCGGCCAGGTCTCCACTGCCGCCTGGATGAGGTGCTTGATGAAGGCCTCGCCAGCGTACTTGCGCGCTCCGGCGCTGGCCTGCAGGATCACCGGCGCACCCACCTCGTGGGCCGCCGTCATCACCGCCTGTACCTGCTCAAGGTTGTTGACGTTGAAAGCAGGAATGCCGTAGCCGTTTTCGGCGGCATGGTCCAGCAGCTGGCGCATTGAAACGAGGGGCATGGCGAACTCCTGAATCGAACCGGTTGACGGCGCTAACCCACGCCGCAAATGAAAGAATTGTAGCGAGCGGCTCCCGCCGCCCGGCCAACAAACTCAGCCGATGCGCTGGGCCTCGTAGCCTTCAGCGCGCATCGCGGCAAGGATCTGCTCGATGTGCGCCACGCCGCGCGTTTGCACCACCACCTCTATCTGAGCGCGCTCGACCGAGAGCGATGTGAACGCACGCTGGTGTTGCACTTCGTCAATGTTGGCACCGAGCTTGCCAAGCAGCGTGGCCACGTTGGCGAGCGCGCCCGGAACGTCGCGCACGTCGAAGCGCAGGCGCGCAAGCCGGCCCGACTTGACCATGCCGCGCTCAATGATCTCGGCCAGCGTCAGCGGCTCGATGTTGCCGCCGCACAGGATCAGCCCGACTTTGCGGCTTTTGAACAGTTCGCCATGCTTCATCAGCGCGGCCAAGCCCACCCCGCCCGCCCCTTCGACCACCGTCTTCTCGATTTCCAGCAGCATCAGAATGGCTTGCTCAATGTCGTCTTCGCTGACGAGCAGCACGTCGTCGACGTTGGCCTTGATCAGGGGAAGCGTCAGCGCGCCGGGAGACTTGACGGCAATGCCGTCGGCAATGGTGGCCTGCGCACTCTCGCGTTGTTGGCCATGCACCGCATTCCATACGGCCGGGAAGCGCTCGGTTTGCACGCCGATGATTTTGATTCCTGGCCGCAGCGCACGCGCCGCGGTCGCCACGCCGGAGATCAAGCCACCACCGCCGATGGCCACAACGAGCGTATCGATATCGGGTTGCTGCGTCAGCATCTCCAGCCCGATCGTGCCCTGCCCTGCGATGACCGCGAGGTCGTCGTAAGGGTGCACCAGGGTCAGGCCGCGCTCCTGCGCCAGCCCCAGGCCGTGCGCGCGCGCGTCATCGAACGTATCGCCCTCAAGCACCACCGTCGCGCCGAAACCCCGCGTGCGCTCCACTTTCACGGCAGGCGCAAAACGTGGCATCACGATCGTGGCCGGCAGGCCCATGCGTTGCGCGTGGTAGGCCACGCCCTGCGCGTGGTTGCCAGCCGACACCGCCAGCACACCCTTGGCGCGCTCAACCGGCGTGAGCTGCGCCATCTTGTTCAGAGCACCGCGCTCCTTGAACGAGGCCGTGAACTGCAGGTTCTCGAACTTCAGGAACACCTCGCAGCCGGTCAGTGCAGACAGCGTGCGCGACGGCAGGCACGGCGTCTCGATCACCTCGCCGCGCAGCCGCACCGCAGCAGCGCGGATGTCGTTGATCCCAAGCGTGGGGGGCGTGAGGTCAGCCGACACGGCACACCTTGAGCATGTTTGTGCCGCCCGGGTGGCCCATCGGTTCGCCGCACGTGATGGCGTAGGTGTCGCCGGCCTTGAGCACACCGCGCTCGACCAGCAAGGCTTCGGCCTGGGCAAGCGCCTCGTCGCGGTCGGCGAAGTTGGGCATCAGCATCGGCGTGACGTTGCGGTAGAGCGCCATGCAGCGCTGGCTGCGCAGTTGAGAGGTCAGCCCGTAGATGGGCACGTGGGTCAGATGGCGGCTCATCCACAGCGCGGTCGAGCCCGACTCGGTGAGCGCCAAGATCGCCTTGCAGCCCAGGTGATAGGCCGTGAACAGCGCGCCCATCGCGATGGATTGGTCGATGCGCGCGAATTGCTTGTTGGTGAAGGTGGCGTCGAGCGCGATCTCTTCGGCGTTTTCGGCTTCCACGCAGATGCTCGCCATCATCTCGATGGTCTCGACTGGGTACCTGCCGGCCGCCGTCTCGGCGCTCAGCATCACCGCATCGGTGCCGTCGAGCACGGCGTTGGCAACGTCGCTGACCTCGGCGCGCGTGGGAACAGGGTTGACGATCATCGACTCCATCATCTGCGTGGCGGTGATGACCACTCGGTCCATGTCGCGCGCCATTTTGATCATGCGTTTTTGCAGCGCCGGTACGGCCGCATTGCCGACCTCGATGGCGAGGTCGCCGCGCGCCACCATGATGCCGTCGGAGGCACGCAGGATCTGGTCGAGCACCGGGATGGCCTCGCTGCGCTCGATCTTTGCAATCAGCAGCGGTTTGTGGCGCCAAGGTTCCCCGGCCACATTGGCGAGCTGACGCGCCATTTCCATATCAGTCGCCGACTTTGGAAAACTCACCGCGAGGTACTCGCACTGAAAGCTCATCGCGGTCTTGATGTCTTCCATGTCTTTCGACGTGAGCGCTGGTGCCGTGAGGCCACCACCGGCCTTGTTAATGCCCTTGTTGTTCGAGAGCTCCCCGCCCACCACGACCGTCGTGTGCACCTCTTCGCCGCGCACTGAATCGACCACAAGCTTGAGCAAGCCGTCGTTGAGCAGCAGCACGTCGCCCGACCTCAGGTCGCGCGGCAGTTGTTTGTAGTCGAGGCCAACGCGCTCGTTGGTACCGAGCTCGGTTGTCGCGCCGTCAAGAATGAACTTCTGGCCAGGCTCCAACAGCGTTTTGTCGCCCTCAAACTTTCCAACGCGGATCTTCGGGCCCTGCAGGTCGGCCATGATCGCCACTTCCCGGCCGACGCGGCGGGCCATCTCGCGCACGAGCGTGGCGCGGTCGATGTGGTCTTGTGCTTTGCCGTGCGAGAAGTTCATGCGCACGACGTCGACACCCGCGCGGATCATGCGCTCTAGCACCTCAGGTGAACTCGAAGCTGGGCCGAGGGTGGCGACGATCTTGGTGGCGCGAGGCATGGCGGTCTCCGTGGGAATTTTGAGAGCGGTTTATCGAAGTGCGCCGAGCCGTTTTGGCGTGGACGAGCGTGTGCTTCTTACAGTACCGAATCCGCACGGCGCTGCAGAATCTCGAAGGCCGGCAAGGTCTTGCCTTCAAGCACTTCGAGGAATGCACCGCCTCCGGTCGAGATGTAGCCCAAATCTTTTTCGATGCCGTACTTGGCGATCGCCGCGAGCGTGTCGCCGCCACCCGCGATGCTGAATGCAGGCGACGCCGCAATCGCGCGCGCAATGGTTTCGGTGCCGCCTGCAAACGCATCGAACTCGAACACACCGACCGGGCCGTTCCAGACGATCGTGCCGGCCGACATCAATTTTTCGGCCAGGTACTTGGCGGTGTTTGGGCCGATGTCGAGAATCAGGTCGTCGGGCTCCACATCGGCCGCCGCCTTCACGGTGGCCACGGCATCGGCCTTGAACGCCTTGGCCGTGACCACATCGGTCGGGATCGGAACCGCCGCGCCACGCGCCTTCATCGCTTCGATCACGGCCCTGGCATCGTCGACGAGGCCGGCTTCGGCCAGGCTCTTGCCGATCGGCAAACCGGCCGCGAGCATGAAGGTGTTGGCGATGCCGCCGCCAACAATCAACTGGTCGACCTTTGATGCCAGGCTTTGCAGGATGCTCAGTTTCGTCGACACCTTGCTGCCAGCCACGATCGCCACGAGCGGCCGCTTCGGGTTGGCCAGCGCCTGTGTGGTGGCGTCGATCTCGGCCGCGAGGAGCGGGCCGGCGCAAGCGATTGGCGCGAACTGCGCGATGCCATAAGTCGAGGCTTCGGCGCGGTGCGAGGTGCCGAACGCGTCGTGCACGAAGATGTCGCACAGTGCCGCCATCTTGCGTGACAGCGCTTCGTCATTGGCCTTCTCGCCCTTGTTGAGGCGGCAGTTCTCCAACAGCACAACATGGCCCGGGGCCACGATCACGCCATCGACCCAGTTGGCCAACAGTGGCACCTCGCGGCCAAGCAGCTCGCTCAGGCGCTTGGCCACCGGCGCGAGCGAGTCTTCGGCCTTGAAGTCGCCTTCGACGGGACGGCCCAGGTGCGACGTGACCATCACCGCGGCGCCGGCCTTCAGCGCCAGCGCGATGCTCGGGATCGACGCTCGGACGCGCGTGTCTTCGGTGATGTGGCCAGCAGCGTCGAGTGGCACGTTCAGATCGGCGCGGATGAAAACACGCTTGCCGGAAACACGCCCTTGCGCGACCAAGTCTTCGAATCGGAGCACGTTCATGGCGGGGAGCGGAGTTGTTCTGACAAGCCGTAGATTCTAGGCACGCTGCCGTGAAGCTCCTCGCAATTGCCGCGCCTGGGGTTAAGCGCGGGTCACCAGCCGAGCAGCAACTTCAGCGGCACCAACACCACCATGCCGCTGATGATGGTGCCGAGAATGCCTCCACGCCAGAAGTAGTAAAGCGTTGAGCTGAGTACAGCGTAGAGCCGCGCATCGTGCCAGGTGGCGATGAGCGCGCCATGCGTCATCACGACCTCGGGCACCACCACCGCGGCGAGTGCAGCCAGCGGCGCGTAGCGCAGACCGCGGCGAACCCAGTCGGGCAAGACCAATTCGCGGTCGGAGAACAGGAAGAATGCGCGCGTGAGCACCGTGATGCCGGTCAAGCCGATGATCGTGACAAAGGCCTCCCCGGCGTTCAGCGGACCACTCACGACGCCTCCTCCACGCGCCGCGGAGCACTCCGCGCCGGCGCGTCGGGGCGGCGGCACAAGCGAGCCAAAACCTGCTTGCCGACATCACCGCCGCCGTCGATCAGCAACCCCACGCAAACCGCCGCGGCGATCGCCACGACGATGTAGAGCCGGAACGGCAGCGCGAACGCAGCCACCGCGGCACTGGCGGCCACCAGGGTGGCGAAAGCGGTGACCTTGTCCGACAGCAGCGAGTAGGTCAACCCCAGCAGCGCCAGCACGCCAGCGAAGCCCAGACCCCAGTGCGTGGGGATCACGTCGGCCAACACGATGCCGATGACTGACGGAATTTGCCAGGCAGACCAGTTCATCAGGGAGCCGCCGATGAAGTACTCGATCTGACCTTCGTCGTCACTCGGCTCGTTGAAGCGCTTCATAAACATCACGTAGTTCAGGTCGGCGCAGAAGTAACCGAGCGAGAGCCGCTGCCAGCGCGGAAAACGTTCGAAAAACGGCCGCCACTGAGCACTGAAGATCACAAAGCGAAGGTTCACGCACAGCGCCGTGGCCCAGATCACCCAGACCGGCGTGCCGACCATCATCAGCGGTATCGCGGCCAGCTGCGCGCTGCCAGCGAAGACCATCAAGCTCATCATCAGAGCCAGCGGCACCGACAGGCCGCTCTTGACCATCGCCACTCCCGTGACCAAGCCCCAGGCAGCGATGCCGAGCGAGACGCCCGACATCTCTACCGCGCCTTGCCGAAACCGCGGGTGCTGGATGATGGTGCGAATCGAATTCATGCCGCCAAATTGTCGCCGTCCCGGGCGTTTCCCGGCCAAAGGGGCTGCAATTGCCCCCGCGCAACGCTGCCGTTCAGGTCGTGCTGATGGATCCAGCTCGCCCGAGCGTGCAGCGGGCCAGCGCCGCCGGCCGAGTGTCCGGGTCGCCGGCCTCAAGAGTCACGGGGCTTGGCGCCTTCACGTTTAACGGGATTGCCGCTGTCGGTCGCCTTTGGGGCGGACTTTTCCGTGGTCTTGGCGGGCTCGGCGTCAGCCGCGGCGGCCTTGGCGTTGCCGTTGGTGACCTGTGCCGCGGCCACCTGAGGCGGCACCGGCTCGATCTTGTTTTCGCGCATGTAGTCGTTCATGTCGCGCCAGCCCGCGAACACCGCCGCTTTTTCGGCCTTTTTGTTCAGCGCATAACAATCTTCGATGGCCCGGCCCGCATGGCGGCAGGCGCCGCCGATGGCCTTGCCGTCGGCTTCGCGCATCGCCGCCACCCTCTCGGGCGACTCGATGCCGAGCGCGCCGACGACCATATCGCACCCCGCGAGGAGCGCGCTGGCGAACAAGAGTGCGGTGAGGGCAAGGCGATGCATAGGCAAGACCGGGGAGTGGTGAAGCGTGTATCGGCAGCCGCTGGCCCAACTTGAGCGCACGGCACCTGAGTAAACCTTAAAAAAGGCTAGGTCAGGCCAACGAAAAGGCAAGCAACGACCAGCCTTATCGACCGATTTTGCTACCTGCGGAGCAGTTCCAAATGGGTCAAGGCGGCGGTGAAAAACGATGAGCCGTGGCGGCCACTGACGACGCGTTATGCGACCTCAACTGCGGCTTCTAGCGCAAAGCGGACGAACCGTCAGCGCGTGGCGCCAGGCTGCATCGCCAATAATTTTTCAACCCGCTCTTCGGTTGGCGGGTGGGTTGAGAACAGCCCGCGCAGGCCGCCGGAAGAAAGCGGATTGATGACCATCATCTGCGCGGTTTCGGGGTGGCGCTCTGCCGGCGCCAGTGGAATGCCCCGCGCGTATTGCTGGATTTTCTGCAAGGCGCTGGCCAGGGCCCGCGGATCGCCAGAGATCTCGGCGCCGCCGCGGTCGGCTTCGAACTCGCGCGCGCGGCTGATGGCCATCTGGATCAAGCTCGCGGCGATCGGCGCCAGGATCATCACCAGCATGCTTACCAACGGGTTGTGAGGACGGCCTTCGGAGTCGCGCCCGCCGAAGAACATGGCGACGTTGGCGAGCATTGAGATGGCACCGGCCATGGTGGCACTGACGGTGCTAATCAGGATGTCGCGGTGGCGCACGTGAGCCAGCTCGTGCGCCATAACGCCGCGCAGCTCAGCCTGCGTCAGCACCCGCATGATGCCGGTGGTGGCGGCCACCGCAGCATGTTCCGGATTGCGGCCGGTGGCAAAGGCATTGGGCGCGTCTTCGTTGATCACGTAGACCTTGGGCATCGGCAACTGGGCGCGCTGCGCGAGCTCGCGCACCATGGCATAGAACTGCGGCGCGGAGGTTTCGTCGACCTCTTGCGCCGCATACATCTTCAGCACAAGCTTGTCGGAAAACCAGTAGCTGAAGAAGTTCATGCCAATCGCCACCGCCAGCGCAATCATCATGCCTTGCTGGCCGCCGAGCACCGTGCCAATGGCCATGAACAATGCGGTGATCGCCGCCATCAGCACAGCGGTTTTCATCAAGTTGAACATCAAGAGACCTTTAGCGAACTGCAAGGCTCAATAGGTGCGGCCGAGCAAGGGAAGTTCAACTCGGCGGAAGACTGAAGACAACACCGGCCTCGATCAACATGCCCTGCAGGAAGGGTTGCGCCAGTAGGCGTTTGCCACCGGGGCGCTGCAGTTCCGTGACTTGCAGCGCCCCTTGCCCGCAAGCCACAGTGATTCCTTCGCTGCCGGCAGCGAGCACCGTGCCGGGGACACCGTGGGCAGCAACGACACGGCCACGCCAGCATTTCAGCCTCGCATCGCCGAGAACGGCGCTGGCACCGGGGAAGGGGTCGAAAGCGCGTAAGCGGCGTTCGATCACGTCAGCGGGCTGGCGCCAGTCGATCATCGCTTCGGCCTTCTCAATCTTGTGAGCGTAGGTCACGCCCTGCGCCGGCTGTTGCGTGCAGTGCAGACCGCCACGGGCGGCGATTTCAAGTGCTTCGACGATCAGCCGGCCTCCGAGCGTTGCGAGCCCGTCGTGCAGCGTGGCCGTCGTCTCGTCGGTTGCGATGCCAACCGATTCGGACAACAGCATGGCGCCAGTATCGAGGCCGGCGTCCATCTGCATGATCGTGATACCGGTTTCTCGGTCGCCGGCCTCGATGGCGCGATGAATCGGGGCAGCGCCGCGCCAGCGCGGCAGCAGCGAGCCGTGGATGTTCAGGCAACCCAGGCGCGGCAGGTCGAGTACCCATTGCGGCAGGATCAAGCCGTACGCCGCCACCACCATCACGTCGGGCTGCGCCGCCAGAACCGCAGCCCGCGCATGCGCCGCTTCTTCGGGGTACTTCCCGTCGAGGCGCAGACTGCGCGGCTGGACCACATCAATGCCGTGTTCGAGCGCCAACGCCTTCACCGGCGAAGTGCTCAGCTTCAGCCCGCGTCCGGCAGGACGGTCGGGCTGGGTCAGCACCACCGGAACCCGATAGCCCGCGGCAAGCACGTGCGCCAGCGCCACTTGCGCGAATTCCGGCGTTCCGGCGAACCCGACCCTCACCGTGCGCGACCCGGCGCAGTGCGAAGCTCAATCACGCACGTCATCGCGGGCTTTCTTCAGCAATTTGGTTTTGATGCGGTCACGCTTGAGCTGACTCAAGTACTCCACAAACACCTTGCCCATGAGGTGGTCCATCTCATGCTGCACGCAGATTGCGAGCAGACCCTCGGCCTCAAACTGTTGCGGCTGGCCGGCCCGATCAAGCGAGCGCACGGTGACCTTCGCGTGGCGCGGCACCTTGTCATAAATCGCCGGCACCGACAGGCAACCTTCGTCGGCGAGCGTCATATCGACGCTCCACTCCACCAGCTCCGGGTTGATCAGCACCCGAGGGTCGTCGTGATCGTCGGACGTGTCGATGACGATCACCCGCTCGTGCACGTCGACCTGGGTGGCGGCCAGTCCCACACCGTCAGCGTCGTACATGCTCTCAAGCATGTCGTCGACTAGCTGGCGGATTCTGGCATCGACAGCAGCCACTGGCTTGGCGACGGTTTGCAAGCGCGGGTCTGGATAACGCAGGATCTGGAGTTTGGCCATGGCGATCAAATTTTTACTTTGGCAGCGCGCGTGTACACGCGCCTGTGGAACGAGCACAGTGTCGCCGGCCGTGACAGGACTCACACACGGCGCAAGCGGAGGTCACTTTCGTTGCGATATCAAGGGTTTAGAGGCAGAATCTGCGAAACTGATTGAGGATTTTCGCCGAACAGCGGCCGCTCGGGCGCCAACGGTCCAGTAACCCCACGGCGCAGGCTCTCCACCGGGCGCACCTGAGAGATTTATACATGACCCGAAGCAAACGCTCCGCTTTCCACGCTCGCCGGGGTGCTGGCGCCGCTTTTCTGAGCGCCCTGCTCGGCGCGGCAACCGGCTTCGGCACGGCTCAGGCCGCCGACTTTCCCATCACCGCGCAGCAGCGTGGCACAGCACAACGGGTGGCCCAAAGCGGTGTACCGCTGTCCGAACTGGCGGCGAACGCGCCCGACTCCTACACGATTAAGCCGCGCGACACGCTGTGGGACATCTCCAAGCTCTTCTTGAAGAGCCCGTGGCGTTGGCCCGAACTTTGGGGAATGAACCTTGAGCAGATCCGTAACCCGCACTTGATCTACCCGGGTCAGGTACTGGTGCTCGACAAATCCGGCGGCCGTGCTCGGCTCAGACTGGCCACGCCGGTAGGTGCCGACCAGAGCGGAAGGTTGTCGCCGCGTATCCGTTCGACCGACTTCGGCAACGGCGGTATCCCGTCGATTCCTTTCCACCTGATCGAGCCGTTCCTCAACGAAGCGGTGATCTTTGAGAGCAATGAACTCCAGGCCGCACCGCGCATTGTTGCAACCCAGGAAGGGCGCGTGTTAATCGGAAGAGGCGAACTCGCCTATGTGCGCGGTGAGCTGGCGAACGAGCGCGAGTTCCGCATATTCCGCGAGCCTCGCCCGCTTCTTGACCCCACCACTCGCGAGCTGCTCGGCTACGAAGCAAGCTACGTCGGCACCGCCGAGTACACCAGGCTGGGCGAGAACCGCACCAACGCAGCGGGCAAGGCCGAGATTGTTCCCGCCACATTCACCGTCACCACGATTCGCCAGGAAGCGGGCGTGGGTGACCGTCTTGCAGCGGTGCCGCCGCGTGAACTCACAAACTATGCCCCGCATGCGCCACAGAGCCCGATGAACGGGCAGATCGTGTCCCTTTATGGCGAGGCGCTCACGGCGGGCCAAAACCAGATCGTCGCGCTCAACCGCGGCGCGAACGAAGGCATGGAGCGTGGCCATGTGCTGGCGCTGTGGCGCGACGGCGCCAGCGTCATCGACCACACCGATGCTAACCGCCCCACCATCAAGCTGCCAGACGAGCGCCACGGCGTGTTGTTTGTGTTCCGCGTGTTCAAGCGCATGTCCTACGCGTTGATCCTGTCGGTGCAAGAGCCGGTCAAGCCCGGTGATCGATTCACAGAGCCTTGAGCGGCGGCGCGGAGGGCGCGGCGTGGTCGACCCCGAAGAGCTTGGTTCTTGGTTGCGGCTGCTGGAGGCGCCAGGCATCGGCAGAGGCTCGGCCCGCAAACTGCTCGGGGCATTCGGATCTCCGCAAGGTGTGCTCACTGCGCCGCCCGCGGCAGTAAGGGAAGTCGCGGGGCAGGCGGCCGCTACGGCCCTTACCACCGCTCAGCCCAAACTTGAACAGCTCGTCAGCACCACGCTGGCCTGGCTGTCCGGGGAAACAGCCGATGTGCCACGCAGCGTGGTCGTACTTGGTGATCCGGTCTACCCCACTGCATTGCTTCACTCCGCCGACCCGCCGCTGCTTTTCTACGCGCAGGGAAACACGGCGCTGCTGAGCGGCATGGTCCTAGCGGTCGTGGGCAGCCGCAACCCGACTCGCCAGGGAACCGACAACGCGCGGGCCTTCAGTGCCACCCTTAGCCAGGCGAACCTGACGATCATCTCTGGACTGGCGCTGGGCATCGACGCAGCAGCCCACGAAGGTGGGCTCGAAGGGCCGGCAAGCACGATCGCGGTCGTGGGCACAGGGCTTGACCGCGTCTACCCGAAGCGCCACCTCGCGCTGGCCCACCGCATCGCCGAGCAAGGCTTGCTTATAAGCGAATACTCGATTGGAACGCCGGCCTTGCCACAGCACTTCCCAAATCGAAACCGCATCATCGCCGGATTGGCGCTCGGTACGCTGGTGGTGGAAGCAGCGCTCAAATCCGGCTCGTTGATCACCGCTCGCCTGGCTTCGGAATCTGGCCGTGAAGTGTTCGCGATTCCGGGCTCAATCCACTCGCCACAATCGCGCGGCTGTCATGCGCTGATCAAGCAGGGCGCCAAATTGGTCGAGACAGCGCAAGATATTCTCGAGGAGTTGCAACTGATGGCCCCTAGAACAGCTGCGTTGCCTCGGGTCGAGGTCGGCCTCGACCAGGATCCCGTGCTGTCGGCACTCGGCTTCGACCCCGCCACGCTCGACGCACTGGTCGCGCGTACCGACTGGTCGTCTGCGGCGCTCAGCGTTCGCTTGCTGGAACTGGAACTGGGCGGTCACATTGCGCGCTTACCCGGCCAACTGTTTCAGCGCATCGGTACAGGCTGAGTCCGATCCGGTGGGGCTGCGGTATAGTGAATCTATGTTCGATGTGCTCGTGTACCTGTACGAAAACTACTGGCGGCCCGATGCCTGCCCCGACCACGATCAACTGGCGCGTAAGTTGTCGTCGGTCGGCTTCGAATCGGACGAGATCCAGGAAGCGCTGTCTTGGCTCGACGGTGTCGCCTCCGCCGCGCAGTCTTACGTTGGCGAGCAGGGCGAATGCAGCATGCGCGTCTATTCACCCGCAGAACAAGAACACCTAGGCGAAAACTCCATCGGCTTCATCAGCTTCCTAGAATCGGCCGGGGTACTGCCGCCGCCTATGCGCGAAATGGTCATAGACCGGGCCAGCGCCATTTCCGGCGGCCCGCTCGACCTGGAAGATCTGAAGATCATCGTGCTGATGGTCTTCTGGAGCCTGGGCGAAGAGCCTGACGCGCTGATTCTCGACGAGCTGTTCGTCGACGAAGAAGACCGACTTATCCACTGACCCGGTGCACGGCGCAGCGCGCCGGCCTTATCAGCTCAAGATGCGACTCGGGTCGACGTCGAGCTTTTCCAACGCGCTGCGTGTGGCGCGCACCGTCAACGATTCGTCCTGGGCCGGCACAAGCAAACCGGCCTGCAGGAAAGCCGCAAGCCGGTTTTGCTGGAACAGCACCCCCCGGCCTTGGGGTGAAACAAACAGCGTTAGCTGCCGACGCATGCCGCGCCAAGCCAACTGAACCCCTTCGTTGCGGTTGCGGTAATCGAGCATGTACCAAGTGCCGACCTGCAGTTCGCGCGCCCAGGCGACCATCGCCGGCGTAGGCATCGAGCCCCCTTCAGCGACCACTTCGAGCTCCGAACTTTCATAGCCCGAAAGATCGTGGACTATCGATTCGTCCATTTCCAGATCGGCAGAATCGGGCAGGAGCTCTTCCAGTGTCTCCAGCCGGCCCATCAGTTCCTCCAGCCGCTCTTGGGGGATCGCGGCCGTCTTGGCCGTGAACGCCGCTGCCAGCGAATTGTTCAGGCGCTGAATGTGTTCGTCCTGCTTATCGGCGGGCACGCCGGCGTCTAGCATGCCTTCACGCAAAGTTTTCAGCAGCGGCGGTAGTCGCCGGATCACTTCGGCGCGCTCTTCGCGCGACACTTTGGCACTGGCCGACCAGATGAGGTCGGCGGCGGCGCGCTTCATTTCTTTGGTCGCATCGCTTTGAATGCCACTCTTAACAGCGGCCATCGCCAGCACGTCGGCCCATACCTGGAACAGGAACTCGCGCACCCCTTCCTGCACTGGCACCTCGTTGAGCATCTTCCGCAGCTCGATCGTGTACTGGATCGCTAGCGTTTCGCGCAACTCCACCTGGTGCGCCAAAGACACGCCTTTGCGCGACGCTTCGTTCTCGTTCTTAAAATAATACTCAAGGAATTTTTCGAACTCGACGAGCACCGTCTGGAACACGCGCCGGCCAGTGTCAGGGTAAGCCTCGACGACCTGAACGACACGCTTGATCTCTCTTTCAAGCGCATCGCCGACGGCACGTGTCGTTGCGTCGAACCCCATCACGCACGACCCCATGCGGTCGATCAGACGGCGTGCCGGGTGGTCAACGGTAGCGAAGAAGTCGGGCTCCCCGACCGCCACGCGCAGCACCGGCATTTGCAGCCGCGCGAACCAAACACGCACGGCCGAAGGAATGCGCTCTTCAGTCAGGATGCTCTGGAACAACAATGCGACGATTTCGATCGTGGCGCGCTCCACCGGCGTGGCGGCCGCCTGCTTGAGGGCCTGCTTGCGGTTGTTCAACTCTTCGAGCAAAGCCGGCGTGCTGACCTCGACGGATACTGTGCGCACCGCGCCTCCCCCGCCCGACAATCGGTTGGAGATACCTTTTTGAGCGTCGGAGATCGCAGCCCTGAGCGCGGGCGACGTCTGGGCCGGCGCGTGCGCCGTGACCACGAACTCGGGCAGGTGCCGACCAACAAGGCGGTTCAGGCGGTCGAGCACCGCCTCGGCATGCCCCAAAGCGCGCGAAGGCAAGCTCCCCGCACGCGTCATCATGCGGGTTTCTTCGCCGACTTCGCCCCGCCCTTCGCCGGGGAAATTCAGGCTCGACTGTGCGAACCCGGCCGGTGCTTGCATCGTGGGCTGGAAGTTGCGATGGGTCGCGCTGCTGCGCCGAATAAGAGGTCGCAGATCGACCTCGGGCAGCACATTTCTCCCTATCAGGAAGCGGTTGGCTTCGTGGAGGCTTTCTTCGGCAAAGTGCGCGAATTCTTCGTGCAGTACGGTTTGCAGCATGCGCCACATCTCGAGGCTGAGCCCGGCGGCGCGCCAGGCGGTCGTGACGATGCGCGCGAGCGACTGCAGCCGCAAGATGTCGTGAGGATCGAGTTCGTCGCGGGACTCGAGCACGTTCATGCGGGAGCCCAGGTCGGCGAATTCCCACGAGGCTCGGTCCATCATCGACAGCGCCAGACGAGACGTGACGATCTCGTCTTCGATGGTGTCGTCGTCAACCAAGCTGAGCTTGGCCGCAGCTCGCCCACCCGGGCCCGGCAGATCGCCGGGGAGGGAAGCCGACAGCGTCCCTAGCTGCATCGAGTTGCGCAGCATTGTCGTCATGCTCTGCAACCAGAAGGGCGCGGCCCTTTGCAGGTCCGGCACAAGTTCGCGGCGTTTCATCGCGAGCTTGGGTTCAACCACCTGACTCACCAGAATGCGAGTGCCAAGGTCGACCGCCTGAACCACTGCCGGCATTCCGGCGAGCAACCCTTCGACGTAAGCCCGCCTCGCATGTTGGGCCAATGCCGTCGGGTTGGCGGGGGTCGGCATTTGGAGTGGTTGCTCGCGTCCTGTTGAATGGCAAATAGACTCTACACCACCGCCCCGGAATTGGGATCTTCTGGGTCGGTTTCCCTAGTGGGGCCCGCCTTGATCAGGTCTTCGCGCTTGACGCCCAGCCACATCGCAATGGCAGCAGCCACGAACACCGACGAGTAGATGCCGAACAAAATGCCGATGGTCAGTGCAATAGCGAAGTTGTGCAGGGTCGGCCCACCGAAGATCAACATCGAGAGCACCATCATCTGCGTACTGCCGTGGGTGATGATGGTGCGGCTTATGGTGCTCGTGATCGCGTGGTCGATCACTTCATGCGTGTTCATCTTCCGAAAGCGTCGGAAGGCCTCTCGGATCCGGTCGAAGATAACGACCGACTCGTTGACCGAGTAACCCAGCACTGCCAGCACCGCCGCAAGCACTGTAAGGTTGAATTCCCATTGGAAGAACGCAAAGAAGCCGAGGATGATGATGACGTCGTGCAGGTTGGCGATGATCGCCGCTACCGCAAATTTCCATTCGAAGCGGATCGCGAGGTAAATCATGATGCCGATCACCACGAAGGCCAATGCCTTGGCGCCGTCGACAGCAAGCTCGCGCCCCACCTGCGGGCCGACGAATTCGGTACGCTGCAGCTTCACGGGCTCGGCAACCCCGGCCGAACACACCGGCCGGCTTGACACCTCGCCCTTGGCGCTCGTGACCTCGCGGGTGCTGACGCTGCCGCTCTCGGCCTTGCAGAGGCTGTCGAAGACCGCACCCACGATCTCGGTCTGCTTCACGCCCTTAGAAGCAGGCAAACGGATGATCACATCGCGCGAGCTGCCGAAGTTCTGCACCTGCACTTCGCCGAAGTTGAGTTTTTCAACGGCGCCCCGGATTTTCTCTACGTCGGCAGTTTGCGCGTACGCCGCCTCCATGACGATGCCGCCAGTGAACTCGATCGAGAAGTGCAGCCCGCGCGTGGCCAGAAAGAACACCGCGGCAACGAAGGTAAGTGCCGAAATGATGTTGAACACCAGCGCATGCCGCATGAACGGAATGTCGCGTCTGATCCTGAAAAATTCCATGGTCTGCCTTGTTGCTTCTGCTGCTGCACGCGATCAGGTCTTCGCGGGCACGTCGTCGCCCTGAGGTTTCCAGACCTGGCCGATCGACACGCCTTTGAGCTTTTTCTGCCGGCCGTACCAAAGGTTGACCAGGCCGCGCGAGAACACCACGGCAGAGAACATCGAGGTCAGGATGCCCAGGCAATGCACCACGGCAAAACCGCGAATCGGCCCGGAGCCGAAGGTCAGCAGTGCCAGGCCCGCGATCAGCGTGGTTACGTTCGAATCGAGAATCGTCGCGAACGCACGCTCGTAGCCGGTATGGATCGCCACCTGCGGTGACGCACCACCGCGCAGCTCTTCGCGCACACGCTCATTGATCAGCACGTTGGCATCGATCGCCATGCCAAGCGTGAGCGCAATCGCGGCGATGCCCGGTAGCGACAGGGTGGCCTGCAGCATCGACAGCACCGCCAGCAGCAGCAGCAGGTTGAAGCCGAGCGCCAGCGTTGATATCACGCCGAACAAGAGGTAGTAGCAGCACATGAACAGCGCGATAGCGGCGAAGCCGTACATCACGCTGTCAAAGCCCTTCAGAATATTTTCGGCGCCAAGACTCGGGCCGATGGTCTTCTCTTCGATGATGTCCATCGGCGCTGCCAGCGAACCAGCGCGCAGCAGCAGCGCTTGGTCGCTCGCCTCGCTCGGCGTCATGCGGCCGGTGATTTGGAAGCGCGACCCAAGCTCGCCGCGGATCACCGGCGCGGTGATCACTTCGCCCTTGCCTTTCTCGAAGAGCAAAATCGCCATGCGCTTGCCGATGTTGTCGCGCGAAATGTCGCGCATGATGCGCGCGCCTTTGGCGTCGACTGTCAAGTTGACGTTCGGCTCATGGGTCTGGCCATCGAAGCCGGGTTGCGCATCGGTCAGGTTGTCGCCGGTCAACACGACCTGGCGCTTGACAATCAGCGGCGAGCCGCCGCGCTCGATGAAGCGTTCGGTGCCGAACGGCACCGGGCCGCTGCCGCCTGCCGCCGCGAGGGCCTCAGCACTGTCGTCGACCATGCGCAGCTCCAGGGTGGCAGTGCGACCGATGATGTCTTTGGCTTTGGCGGTGTCCTGCACGCCCGGCAACTGGACGACCACGCGGTCTGCCCCCTGCTGCTGGATCACCGGCTCAGCCACGCCAAGTTCGTTGACGCGGTTGTGAAGCGTGGTGATGTTCTGCGTGATCGCGGTGTCTTGCACCCTGCGCGCAGCCTCGGGCTTCAAGCTGCCGCTCAATTTGAATTCGACGCCCTCAGCGCTATCGACCCATTGGAGGTCGGGTAACTGGTCGGTCAGCAGGGTGCGAGCGCTGTTGAGCGTCTCGCGGTCACGGAAACGCACGTCGGCGTTGTTGCCGTCACGGGTGATACCGGCATGACGCAGGTTCTTGTCGCGCAGCAGGGTGCGTATGTCGCCGGTCAGCGCTTCGGCCTTTTTGGTCAGCGCCGACTTCATGTCGACCTGCATCAGAAAATAGACACCGCCGCGCAAGTCCAGGCCCAGAAACATCGGCAGCGCGTGCAGCGAGGTGAGCCAATGCGGCGAGCGCGACAGCAGGTTCAGTGCAACCACGTACCGCGGATCGCTCGGGTCGGGGTTGAGCGCGGCGTTGATCTCGTCCTTGGCCTTGCGTTGCGCGTCGAGGTCGGCAAAACGGGCCTTGACCGAGGCGCCTTCGAACTGCACGAAGTCAGCCTTGAGGCCTGCGCGGGTCAGCACCTCCTCAATGCGCGGGGCCAGCGTCGCGTCAATCTTGAGCGTCGCCTTGCCGCTGCTCACCTGCACCGCCGGGGCCTGGCCGAACACGTTGGGCAGCGTGTAGATCAGGCCGACGAGCAAAGCGATCACGAGGAGCGCGTATTTCCAAGCAGGGTAGCGATTCATCGGATCTTTCTTCTCGGACCGGGCACACCCCAAAAACGGCGAGCGCCTTGCCGCGCCGGTACGGCGCAACGAGCCGCCCGCGCGTTCAACGAATTATTTGACGGAGCCCTTGGGCAGCACTTGCACGACTGCGCCGCGCTGTACCTGGATCTCGACGCCAGCGGCGACCTCCACGCTCAGGAAGCTCTCGCCGATCTTCGTGATCTTGCCGATCATGCCGCCCGTCGTGACAACTTCGTCGCCCTTGGCCAGCGCGTCGATCATCGCCTTGGCTTCCTTCTGGCGCTTCATCTGCGGGCGGATCATCACGAAGTACAACACGACAAACATCAACACCAGCGGCAGCATGGATCCCAGGCTGCCGAACGGCGAGTCTGCGGCGGCGGGCGCGGCTTGCGCAAAGGCTTCGGAAATGAACACGTGGAATTCCTTGTTGGAGCCGGGCACGACGCCTGCGGCAAAGCCTGGAGATTGTAAGGTGGGTGCGTGCCGGGCTCAGTCGGTCGGTCGCGTGTTCTAACGGGGTGCCGCCGCCAGTCCAAGGCGGGTAATTTCAGACGGCGCGCCGAAACGTTTCGGCGGTCCCCAGTAGCCGGTGCCACAGCTGGTGTAGACCCAGAGTTGCTGCAACCGATTCAACCCGGCCGTGAACGGCTGCTGCAAGCGTACGAACCGGTTCCACGGCAGGAACTGCCCGCCTTGGGTGTGGTCCTGCAGCTGCAAGTCAAAGCCCGCTGCCGAGGTGGTGTGGCGCTGCGCGGCTGGTGGGCGAGCAGCACCTTGACGAGCGCCAGGTCGGCCGGCGCACCGTGCAACGCACGCTGCGGGTCGCTGCGGTGGGCATCATTGAAGTGGTGCGCGCTGTAGTCGGTAACGCCGGCCACCAACAGGCGAGCTTCGTCGTGCTGCAGCACGACGTGCTCATTCGTTGACGAAGCCAAT
This sequence comes from Burkholderiales bacterium, assembly GCA_038227445.1. Taxonomy (GTDB): domain Bacteria; phylum Pseudomonadota; class Gammaproteobacteria; order Burkholderiales; family Burkholderiaceae_C; genus LMDS01. The sequence continues at coordinate 28,993 of JBBRPV010000043.1, forward strand.
AAAGGTCTCCGCGCAGAGCGGCAACGCGCTCAGGTGACGACACTGGGCTCGCTGCGACCGGTGTGTTCGCGAATCCGGGCGAGCTGCTGCGCCAACACGATCAGCGGTGCGAGCGCGGCCTGCGTTGGCACGCTTTGGTTCGCCCCATCGGGCTCGTAACGTTCGAGGTAGACGCGCAAGGTTGCGCCTTCGGCGCCTGTCCCAGAGAGCCAAAAGGCAATGCGCGAGCCGTTGTCAAAGATGATGCGCACGCCCTGCTTCGTGGCGACCGAGAGAATGCCGCCCTGCCCAAGCAGCACGCGGCCAAAGCCTTGCGCCACCGCCATCCACAGAATCGTCTGCACCGCAGCGCGGTTGTGAAAGCGGCCGTCACCGCCGAGCACCAGCGTTTGCCCCGCTGTGCCATCGGGGCTGTCGAACAGGGCCTGAACAAAGTTCTCAAGGTAGCCCGGCTGCTGGAAAGCACCAACGTTCTTGCGCAGGCCGGACCTGCCTGTCTGTTGGTTGGGGGAACGGGGTCGTAGGGTGAGTGACGATGCTCACAGGCTGCCCTTGAACGATTGAACATCGGTGATGTACGCCGGCATGATCAGTGGTTCAGCGAGGCGAATGCTCGGGTGAAGAAGTCGGCGCCGCCAAAGTTGCCGGACTTCAGCGCCAGATGCAACCCCGCTGCGGCCGCGGCGGGTGAAGCCGCATGGCACCAGGGCACGCCCGGGTCGATCTGCGGGCCGATGCGCATTTGCGTGATGCCGAGCGCCTGCACGCAGGCGCCCGATGTTTCGCCACCGGCCACGAGAAGCTGAGCCACGCCACGCTCGACCAGCCCACGCGCCACACGGGCGAGCGTGGCTTCTATCATCGCCCCCGCCTTTTCGACACCAAGCTGCCGCTGCACTTCGCGCACCTCCTCGGGTGCGGACGTAGCGTAGACCATCAGCGGGCCGCGAGACAAGCGCGGCAGGGCCCATTCCAGTGCTTCGGCCGCCACGTCGGCGCCCGCGGCGATACGCATCGGCGCGACCTCGTACGCTTGGCCGCCCGCTTGCCGAAACGCCGCCACCTGCTCTTGCGTGGCCAGCGAGCAACTGCCAGACACGATGGCGCATGCGCCAGTAGGCGCTGGCAGGTGCGCTGCTTCGGCGGCAGGTTGGATGCCGAACTGCGCTGGCAAGCCGATCGCCAAGCCCGAACCCGCCGTCATCAGCGGCGCGCCCTTCAGTGCTTCGGCCAGTTGCCACAGGTCGGTGTTGTCGACGGCGTCGGCGATCGCAAGCGTCACGCCCTGCGCTTGCAGCGCCGCGATACGCTCAAGCACCGCTGCGGCGCCCGCGGCCACCGTGGCCCGCTCGATCAGCCCGACCTTGCGCCCGCGCACCGCACTCAACTGCGCCTGCAGCACCCGCACCAGGTTGGCGTCGGTCATTGGCGTGAGCGGGTGCAAGCGCATCGGGCTGTCCGACAACAACTGGTCACGCACGAACAAGTGGCCCTTAAAGACCGTGCGCCCGTTTTCGGGGAAGGCTGGCGTGACGACGCAGAACGGCGCGTTCAATTCGTCCATCAGCGCTTCGCTGACCGGGCCGATGTTGCCTTGCTCGGTCGAGTCGAAGGTCGAACAGACCTTGAAGTAGATCTGGCGGGCACCCTGTGCCCGAAGCCAGCGGCAGGCGTCAAGCGACTGCCTCACCGCGTCGGTCGGTGCGATGGTTCGCGACTTCAGCGCCACGACCACGGCATCGGCCGCGCCGGCCAGCGGCGCGCTCGGCAAGCCAATGGTTTGCACCACGCGCATACCGGCGCGCACAAGGTTGTTGGCGAGATCTGTTGCGCCGGTGAAGTCGTCGGCGATGCATCCGAGTTGAACCATGGGCAACCGCTCCGATCAGGGTCAAAAAACAAAACGCCAACCCTTGGGGCCACTGGTCGCGCGCCTGCAGGTGATTGAACCAGACAAAGCGCAGGGGAAGGCACCCTCCGGTGTGACCAGCAGGCGTGACCGAAGACGCTCATGCCTCCGTGCCAAACACTGCACTCAATGGGCCACCAACTTTTTGCGGCGCTCGACAAGCCGCAGGATCATCGGCGTGAAGATCAGCTGCATCGCCAGCTCCATCTTGCCGCCCGGCACCACCAGCGTGTTGGCACGCGACATGAACGAGTCGTGAAGCATGCTCAACAGGTAGGGCATGTCGATGCCCTTTGGGTTGGCGAAGCGGATCACCACCAGACTCTCGTCGGCGCTTGGAATGGTGCGTGCGATGAACGGGTCGGAGGTGTCGACCACTGGCACGCGCTGAAAGTTGATGTGGGTGCGTGTGAACTGCGGGCAGATGTAGTGAACGTACTCGGGCATGCGCCGCAGGATCACGTCGGTTACGGCCTCGGTCGAATAACCGCGAGTGCTCTTATCGCGGTGGATCTTCTGGATCCATTCGAGGTTGATGACCGGCACCACACCAATCAGCAGGTCGGCGAAACGCGCCACATTGACCTTGTCGGTGGTCACGCCGCCGTGCAGGCCTTCGTAGAACAGCAGTTCGCTCAGCGGCAGCGGCTGCCACGGCGTGAAGGTGCCGGCGGCTTGTTTGAACGGCGCGGCTTCTTCGTCGTTGTGCAGGTACTTGCGGCTGATGCCGGTGCCGCTGTCTGCGTAGCTGCTGAACAGCGACTGCAGCTCTTCAAAGAGGTTCGCCTCCTCACCGAAGTGGCTGAAGTTCGGACGGTTTTGCCGCTCGGCTTCGGCCATCGCAGCTTTCATGCCGACGCGGTCGTGGCGGTGGAAACTGTCGCCCTCGACGATGGCCGCAGCCACACCTTCGCGGCGAAAGATGTTCTCGAAAGTGCGCGTCACCGAGGTGGTGCCCGCGCCCGACGAACCGGTGATGGCGATGATCGGGTGTTTGCCAGACATGGGAAGCCTCAATTCATTCGGGGGCGCAGGCCACCATCAGGCCGTGGCAGCGAACAGGCCGCGATTGCCAAACAGCGGCGAGTCGAAGGCTTCGGGCGGTTCTTCACGGTGGTACTGCTCGATGCACTCAACCTCGGTCTTCGAGCCGAACACGAAACCGATGCGCTGGTGCAACGATTCGGCCTTCGCGTCCATCAGCCGCGCGTGGCCGGTGCTCGCAGCGCCGCCGGCCTGCTCAATCAGGAACGAAATCGGGTTCGCTTCGTGCAGCAGGCGCAGCCTGCCGTCACGCGCCGAGTGTTTGCGGTCGCGCGGGCACAGGAAGACGCCGCCACGCATCAGGATGCGGTGTGTCTCGGCCACCATCGAGGCAATCCAGCGCATCTTGAAGTCGGCCCCTCGCGGCCCGGCCTGACCGGCCATGCAGTCGTCGACGTACCGTTTCACTGCCGGCTCCCAGAAGCGGCGGTTCGATGCGTTGATCGCGAACTCGCGCGTCAGCTCGGGAATGCGCAGGTTCGGGTGGCTCAGCACCCATTCGCCGAGCATCGGGTCGAGCGTGAACGCGTGGGTGCCGCGGCCGCTTGTCAACACCAACATCGTCGACGGGCCGTAAAGAGCGTAACCGGCGCACACCTGCGCCGTGCCGGGCTGCAAAAAGTCTGCGGCTTGCGGGTCTTGCCCGGGCGCGGTGGCGCGCAAGATCGAGAAGATGCTCCCAACCGACAGGTTCACGTCGATGTTTGAAGAACCATCGAGCGGGTCGAACAGCAGCAGGTATTTTCCCCGCGGGTGCTGCGGCGGCAGCGCATACGGCACCTCCATTTCTTTCGACGCCATGCCAGCAAGGTGGCCGCCCCATTCGGTGGCACGAATAAAGAGCGAGCTGCTCAGCATGTCGAGCGGCTTGCGGTCTTCGCCCTGCACGGTCTCTGAACCGGCGTCGGCGCTGCCCAGCGCACCGGCCAGTGCGCCAAACGCCACCTTGCGAGCGATCGCCTTGCAGGCAAGCGACACGTCGGTGATCAGCGCGTTCAGGTCGCCTGTGGCGTCGGGGTGCAGTCGGCGCTCCTCGATGAGGAACTGGGTGAGCGTGGACTTTCCACCAGTGGGCATGAGGTTCTCCGTGAGTCAGGGTTCGGGAGGCGTGGCCACCAGCAGGTCGTGCGGCGCGGTCAGCCGCCACAGGCTGCGGTCGGCGTCTTCTGGGGCCTGACCATAGCCCCAGCCAGCCCAGGCCGCGTGGCTGCCGGCGGCGTGGGCTGCGGCGATGTCGACCGCGGCATCGCCAACCATCAACAATCGCTGCGTGCCGATGCCGAGCGCGCTGGCTGCCTGCTGGATCAAGACTGGCGACGGCTTGCGCTGCGCTGGGGTGTCGGCGCCGTGCACCGCGGTGAAATGGGCCAGCAGCCCGGCCGCTTTCAGCACGGCACGTGCCAGCAGCCTGGGCTTGTTGGTGACGACGACGATGGCGTGCTGCGCGGCCAGCGTGGGCACGAGTTCGGCGATGCCGTCGAACAGGCTGCTGCCAGCCATGGGCGCGCGCAGCGTGGCGGCATCGAAGCCGCGGCGCAGTTGCGCGGCCAGCGCCGGCGCCTTGTCCAAGCCGGGGCGGCACGCGGCAAGGGCGCGGGCGATCAACGCATCGGGTCCGTCGCCGATCCACGCCCGCACAGTGTGCAGCTCGAAAGGCAACAGGCCGGCTTCGGCCAGGGCCGCGTTCAGGGCCTGCGTGATGCCGCCGGCACTGTCGACCAGCGTGCCGTCGAGGTCGAAGGCGATGGCGTCGAATCGCTTCATCGTGCAGCCATTGGCACTTCGGCGGCGCCGAGTTCGAGTTGGTCGGTGTGGCGGCCGACGCGCTCCTTGCCGCTGGTGATCTTCGGCGGCTCGGGGTGCTGGGCCGGCCACCAGACTACCCCGAGCAGGTCACGCTCGAACTCGAGATTGAATGCAACGCGATGCGCGGCTTCGGTGGCGGCGAGCTTGCCGTCCGCGTCGACGATCAGGGTTTCGATGCTCACGTCACAATTCTTGAGCTGCGGCCGCGTGGAATACGCCACTCGTCAGATTGCCTTCGGCCCGCGAGGCAAGGCGCCGGCCGCGCGCAGGTACGGTGTTGGCGCTGACCAGCCGAGCAGCGTGGCGCAGCCGGAATGCTGCCGAGCGCCTTGCGCACCGATAGCGCGGGCGCGAGGTGCGGCTGCTGCCAGCGCAGGCTCAGGGGACGCACTAACGCCGCGGCGGCCAGGCCGTCGAAGCGGCTGTTCAGCTGGCCCGGCATTAAACGTGCAGTCTGCATCGGCTCTGTCTTACGGTGGTCAGTGAAGTCGATAGGGTTCTCGATGCGTGAGGCCATGCCAGGTTTGCTGTCGAGGAAGGTGTCGATGCGACCCTAATAGCCTGAGGGGATGACCACCAGATCGTCGCACTGATTCTCCATCACCCGCATCAAAATCGTGATCCCCTCCCGCCCATGGTCGCGATCATTCTCGGTCCGGCACAGACAGCAAGTCCGCCTTGCAGAATTCATTCCAGCGCAGCAAGCGACGACCACGTTTGTATGACCCATGCGCACCCGCTTAGCGGTTCAGAATGAGCGCCAACGTAAGACGCCGATATCATTTACTCCACTTAATTACTTTGTTTTAAACATAGGTTATTGCTCATGGTTAAAAAAACCATCTGGGACAAGACCTCGAAATCACCGTCTACCAGCGCCAGGATAAGAGCCAATGAAGCTGCCCACCGAATTCGCGCAACGTCAGCGCCTGGCCGACGAACTGCACGCACGCCCGTTCGAGTCGGTCGCCACACCGGGTGCGGTGCTTTCAGTCGCCACGCTGCGCAGCGGCTCCGCCGAAGACGAGGCCTGCCTTGCTCACCTGGCGCTGTTACAGCCAGACGCCCCGGCCGCAACAACGCCATCGGCATTCACGGCGACCCATCTCAGCGTGCGCCGCGGCGCCGTGCGGGTGCGCTGGGAACGCCACACCGAGTTTTACAGCTTCACGTTCATCACCGACACGGGGCCGACCGAACTCTCCGGCTGCCTCGACACACAATGGCTCGACACACTGCCGGCGGGCTGGCTTGCTGCCCTGCCCGGCCCGATGATTGCCGCCACCCAGATCGCACTGCTGCCCTGCCCGGGCGAGCCGCCGCACGTGCGCAGCGTGGCGCCAGTGTTCGGCAGTGAAGTGTTGGTCGGCAACCGGGTGGCGGATGGAGCCGCGACAGTCGTGACCGACTTGCGCTCGGTGAATGGCGTGACGCGCTTTTTGGTGTTCGACCACTCGTTGAACCGGCGCCGCGCCGGCCGCACCGCCCAGCGCCTGATCGAGCTCGACACCTACCGCATGATGGCGCTGCTTAGCCTGCCGGTGGCGTCAAAGCGCATGAGCGAACTCGCGGCCGAAGAAAAGCAGCTCGCGTCGCTGATGAACCGCTTTCGAACGGCCAGCGATGGCGACGAGCCCTTGCTCGCCGAACTCACCGATCTGGCGGCCCGCGTCGAGCATGCGATGGCCAACCACGGCTCGCGTTTCGCAGCAACGCAGGCCTATCGCGGCATCGTCGACCGCCGCCTCGCAGAGCTGCGCGAACTGCTGGTGCCCGGACTTCAGCCCCTGTCGGAATTTCTCGACCGGCGCTTTCGCCCGGCGATGGACAGCTGCGCAGCGGCGTCGGCAAGGCAGGTCCAGCTTTCCGAACGCATCGCGCGCGCCGCACAACTTCTGCAGACGCGTGCGGAAGTCGAGCGGGAACGCCAGAACCAAGCACTTCTTGCGTCGATGGACCGGCGCGCCGGCTTCCAGCTGCGCCTGCAGCAAACGGTGGAAGGCCTGTCGGTGATCGCAATGACGTACTACGGCGTAGGCCTAGCCGCCTACTCGTTAAAGCCGCTGGCAAAGGCCTCGGGCATCAACGAGAGCCTGGTCACGATGATCGCAGTGCCAGTGATAGGTCTGGTAGTGCTGATCACCATGCGGCGGTTGCGCAGCAGGCTGGTACGCGAACACGCGTTGAGCTGAAAAAGCCAAGCGGCAGAGAGGCTGGCTACTGGGCGGGGAAAATATCCTCGACACGCTTCGTTTCGAAGTCTTTATGCGGAGCCGCGTGGCTGACCAACAAGCGCCGGTCTCAAGCGCTTTCTACGCGCTGGCCGCGCCGCACTGAGCCTGTGCTATAGTCATAGGCTCAGTCGCGAGGTGGAGCAGTCTGGTAGCTCGTTGGGCTCATAACCCAAAGGTCGCAGGTTCAAATCCTGCCCTCGCAACCAAAAGATTCAAAAACAAAAACAAAAGAATTTGCAAGCGCCGTCCCTGTGGACGGCGTTTTGCTTTGTGGCGAGCCTTACGGCGGGATACGGCGGAGTGTCGAACAAACAAGAAGGACTTTGATTCGGGGGAGAGACTCAAAGGCGGCAAGCGCCGCGTCGCCACCCACACACCCCGGGCCTGCTGCTGGCAGACTCCACTGCTGCCATACAGTCGTCGCCGGATGGCGGATCATTTCTGTTTGACTGACGCGCATCAGCGGCTGCCGTGTGCAAGCGTTCAGCTCCGGCTGAGCACGGCGGACTTATGTCCCGGGCGGTGCACGCGCATCAATCAATCAGGTTCACAAGTGCCCGCCGTCGCTGAAGATACTTAGTCGGACCTGCAGAATCAGTTTTAAGCGTCAGCCGGCTGTCGCGATGGCCGGCAGCGCGAGTAGGCGCCAGCTCAATCCAGCACGCAACATGCTGCCAACCGAGTTGAGCACGCCGCGCAACACGATTAGCTCGTCCA
>JBBRPV010000044.1:0-36212 GCA_038227445.1 Burkholderiales bacterium
AGCGACCTGTTCGTGGACTACCACTTGACGGCCACGATCGACACGAAGCGGCGCAAGTTCGTGATGATTGGTGATGGGGTGCAGGTGATCGACCTGAACACCAACACGATGAGCGTGATGGCCACCAGCAACGCTCCAGCCCTTGTCACCGGGAAGCAGTCGCCCGGCGTGGCCTACGACCCGGTGGCCGACCGGATCGTGGCCTGGCAGGGAGGAGGCAACGTGTACGCCTTGAACATGGACACGGGCGTGTGGACCCAGGTGGCCACCAACACCGGCCCTGCGGCCCCCAGCGCACCGCAGGGCACCTTTGGCCGCTGGGGCTACATCCCCCAGTACGGCGTTTTCGCCCTCGTCAACGACATCGACCAAAACGCCTGGGTCTTCCGGCTTGCCAAGTAACGCGCCCGGGAGCCCGAACGCACTCACCGCCCCGTGCGTTAGGGTTCCTGCGGTTTCGCAAAGAATTGACTCCATGACGTTTAAAACAACGAGGCTTTTCCGCACTCGTACTGGTAGCGCCATTTCAAAATTGGCGCATCTCACCCTGCTATCTCTCGGCGTAACAATGCTGAGTGCCTGCGGCGGCGGCGCAGAAAGTTCCGCGCCGATATCCGGCAGCCCAGCTGCAGCTCCAGCTGCAGCTCCAGCTGCAGCTCCAGCTCCAGCTCCAGCTGCAGCTCCAGCTCCAGCTCCAGCTCCAGCTCCAGCTCCAGCTCCAGCTCCAGCTCCAGCTCCAGCCCCAGCTCCCAGCCCCGCTCCGGCACCGTCGGCGTCCTTGGATCTTGCCGTCGTCAGTTCCGCGGGCGGTTCTTTGCTCCCGTTCACGGTTGGTCAAGCTCTGCGCCAAGGTGAGGTGGCATCAGGCGAAGTTGTTCTTTCCGATGTGCCTAATTTCCAGTGCGTGGTTAAAAACCGATGGCCAGATGGAAGCGCAAAGTTCGCGATCCTGTCCGGGCGTGTAGACCTCACCGCGAACGCTTGGCGAACCATCGGCCTGAGCATTGGCGCCACGCCTGCTGCGCAAACTTCAGTTTCGACCACTGACCTCAAGTCCACCGGCGTTGTTGCCACGATTCAGTTCGGCTCTTTCGGCACCGTCACCTGGTCGGCTGGCGACTGGGACAGCCCCGTCCAGACGGGCACCAGCGGGCCGGAAATGTCGTCGTTCACTTATCGCAAGCCAATCGGCAGCGATGCCCACTTGGTGGCGTGGCTGGAGGTTCGGGCCTACAAGGGAGGACGCGTCGAGGTGTTGCCTTGGATTGAGAATGGATTCATCAAGGTGGCAAGCCCGACCACCAAGTCGGGCACCGTCGATTTCTCGCTTGGCGGAACCAAGCGCTTCTCGCAAGCGCTGAATCTTTTGAACCATCAGCGAGCCGTATTGGCGACGGGCACCACGCTGACCCACTGGTTCGGCGGCAGCGACCCGCAGATCACGCCCCGACAGAGCGCCCCCTATTTGATGGCAACCAAACTGGTTCCAAACTACCGTGGCGTGACGGACGCCAGCAGCCCGCTGTACACCCGATTGGCGACCAGCTACACACCGTTGGCCCAGTCCAATTACCCGACGGGCATGGGCACCGCCGGCTATGACGGGTCGATCGGAATCCTGCCCGAATGGGATGCTGCCTACCTCACATCGGGGGGCGATCCACGCGCCTACCGCGCCGTGATCATCAACGCCTACGCGGCTGGCCGGTATGGCATTCACTTTCGCGACGAAACGACGAATCGCCCCCTGCTCTTCGCTTCCTATCCAAAGCTGGTGCTCGTTGACAACGGCCTGACCGGCGTTTCCGACAGCGGTGCATCGAGCTCGGGCGAGTACACCGCAGCGCCGGTCGGGTCTTCGGCGGACACGCCACCCAGGTTCGCCAATTCTCATCATCCGTCGATGGGCTACATGGCTTATCTGCTGACAGGCTGGAACTACTTCGTTGAAGAGAACCAATTTGTCGCGACGCTCGTCTGGTTAAAGCAGAACGACACGACCCGGCAGGGTGCCAAGGGCGTCATGGAAACGACGACCGGCGCTAACACCACCCGCGGCGCGGCTTGGGCGATCCGGACCATGGCGCAAGCCTCCACGATCACTCCGGATTCCGATACGGCTCTGCGCGCGCAGTTCGTGGGCAGCGTCGACGAAAACATCAAGTACTACCACGGTCGGTATGTCGCAACCCCGAACAACCCGTTCGGCCTGGTCCAGCCCTATTCCGACTACAACCCCGGCGACCCTTGGGAATCCGCATCTTGGATGGAGGACTTTTTCACCGCCTCGTTCGGCTACCTGAAGGATCTGCGGGCCTACAGCCCTTCGACGCAGAACCAACTCGACGCCTTCCTGACATGGAAGTACGCCTCGGTCGTGGGGCGGCTCGGCAGTGGAGCTGCAGGTACTTTCAACTACCGCTACGCTGCTCCCTACACGTTGAACTACGCGCCAAGTGCCAACGCGAATTTCAGCACCGGTGCGGGTCCTTGGTACGCAAATTGGGGCGCGATTTTCACTTCGATGAACTTCGCTGGGGTCGACAGTGGCACGTCGCTACAAGGCACCTCGGGTTCCGACCCTGCCAACATGCACGAAGGCTACTGGGGCAACATGTTCCCGGCGTTGGCCTACGCAGTTGATCAAGGGGCTGCGGGCGCTTCTGCTGCCTATGCAAGGCTGGTCGGCGCTTCCAATTTCGCCACCAACGCGGTGAACTTCAACGATGCGCCGGTTTGGGGAATCAAGCCAAGAACGCCTTGATAAGGGCAGCCGTGCGTTTCGAGTTGGGCGCCCTCGCAGCAGCGTCCAGAAGAACTTTTTTCTGGAAGAAGCTTGAGCGAATCATCCGAGACCACAGCGATCTCGGATCGCGTAGATTCAAGTTTCTCCCTTCACCGACTTGAGCCGCTGCAAGGTCATCTCCAGACTCAGCAGATTCGACCATTGGCCCGAAAAGTCGAACTCGGGCTGTTTGGATCGCTCCAGAAATCGCGTCACGCCTTCTTCATCCAGCAGCTTTGTCGAAAGCAGACGGCTCGGGTGCAATGCCTGCTGAACGGCCGAGTCCTGCCACAGCCGCATGCGCGGCGAGTCGAGCGACGTGACAGTTGAGGCACGCCGCGGAAAAAACCTTCGGCGTAGCCTGTCGAGCACCTTTCCACCGTAGAGCGGAATCAGCGGCCAGAACCGGTAAATCGTCTTCCACGTCGCGGGCAACGGTGGATAGCCACGGGCCATCGGCTCGTTCGCCAACACAGGATGAATGGCCAGGAAAATGCGCCGAAACAGCAAGCTGTTCTCGCGCGACCGCGTGTTCGTCTCAAGCATAGGCTTAATGATCGAACGCAGCAGAAAGAACGACATGCACGGCCAAAGCTGGTTCGTACTGCTCGCAATGCGGCCGTACCACCGCTGGCATCGCATCAGGGTCATGCAGTAGTCGTACTGCAAAGTATTCGGCAAAGCGGCCAAGCCCTCGTCAGCGCGGGCAATCACGTCCCGGAAGTGCGTCGCCGGATTCATTCGAATTTGCGGGGGTACCACGGAAGAATCGTAGGTGGGGTTCACGAAGCGACGCAATGCGACCTTCGCAGAATCCAAGGGCGTCCGCTTGCCAGTGTTCGGCATCAGAACCTCCCATCCGTAACCTCGCCCTATCTCTCCAGAATAGGAATTGATGCTGACATCGAAACGCGCTGCGAGGTCGGACTGGACTTCGTAGATCCGCGCGTAGTCAACCAAGTCGCATTCACCATCGGTCAATTCGAGGGCCTGCTGCAGCTGCGCGAACGTGCTGACAGGCCCGGGCTGAAAGTGCCGATGGTCCAACCCCAGTTGATCCGCCAGACGGCGCGACACCAAAATGTCTGGGTCATCGGGCAGGCCAGCCACGGCAGTGCGAAACGGCAGCTTCGCGTCGAGAAAGGCCGCCACTCCGGCACGCGAGTCATAGCCGCCAGTGAGATCGACGACAGTACGCGGAAACACCGCACCGATCTTTCGAGCCGCGCCTGCCATGGCCTCGCGCATCGCAACGACGGAGGCTTCGCCGTCGAGCGAATCAGGCGCCAGGTCGGTGACGTGCCAGTAACGATGCTGACTCTTCAAGATGCCGTTGGAATAGCGGTAGCAGCGCGATGCATCGAGTTTGCGGACTTCGTTGAAGTAAGTTCGGTCCTCGTACATCGCCGCTGTTTGCAGGAACTCCTGACATCCAACCGCGTCGAGTGTCACGTCATCCAGGGCGGCCAGAACGAGCGATGACGCCGACAGGGCGACCGTCCCGTCGATCGTCCGCGCGTAACAATGAAGGGTTCCCACGACGTCTACGATGACCGTCACCTCGCGCGATGCAGCGTGGCCGGTAACGATGGCGAAAAAGCCCTCGGTTTCTCGTGCAAGTTGGTCCGCCCCGACCTCATTGAACCGTTTCAACAGCTGCTCTTCTTGACCGGAACCGTAGCCGGCCTCGTGAAACCACGTGCCCACGGCGACGAGCCAATTTCCCGTTGCCGCGTCGACCACCACCGGCGTGCCCGAACCATTTTTCCTTGGAAAGGTGGCCACGAAGGCAAAGTCGGATTCGTGGATGCCGCTGGGTTGCTGAGCCTTCAGCAGCTTCGTCATCTGAATGCCACGGCGGAACCGCTCTTCCGCTGCGGCTCGTGCATTGACACCGGGAACAACAATCAGGAAATTGGCCAAATCAGGATCCTCGAAGTCGCGTCTGGAGGAACAGTGCTTTAAAAATTGGGTGCCGCTCTGCAGCGCAGTCCACCCAAGCCTGTTCCCGACGTCGAAGATCTTACACGTGCACTTTCACGGAGATGCCTCTATGAGGCGGCAGCAACCGAGTTGAGTTACTTGGCAAGCCGGAAGACCCAGGCGTTCTGGTCGATGTCGTTGACGAGGGCGAAAACGCCGTACTGAGGGATGTAGCCCCAGCGGCCAAAGGTGCCCTGATCCTGGCTGGGGGCCGCAGGGCCGGTGTTGGTGGCCACCTGGGTCCACACGCCCGTGTCCATGTTCAAGGCGTACACGTTGCCTCCCCCCTGCCAGGCCACGATCCGGTCGGCCACCGGGTCGTAGGCCACGCCGGGCGACTGCTTTCCGGTGACAAGGGCCGGAGCGTTGCTGGTGGCCATCACGCTCATCGTGTTGGTGTTCAGGTCGATCACCTGCACCCCATCACCAATCATCACGAACTTGCGCCGCTTCGTGTCGATCGTGGCCGTCAAGTGGTAGTCCACGAACAGGTCGCTTTTGTTGAGCTGCGTGTAGGCGTTGCTCTCCAGCGAGTAAGAGAAGAACGAGCCGCCCGTGCCTTTGACATAGACCAACTTGGAGATCGGGTCGTAGACCGACATGGTGCCAAACGGTTCGATCCACGGAGTCTTGGCTACCATGATCTTCCACTTGCTGGTGGCAAAGTCATAGGTCCAGGTGGCCGTGTCACCGCCGCCGCACGGCGCCATCGAGCCATTGACGGCGAAGAACTTGTCGGCGTGACCAAGGTAGCTCAACCCGTCGTAGGTGTGGCGCGACGTGGGGGTGCCGTCGGGCAGCGCCGAGATGCACGCGTCAGACGACGTGTACGGGCTCGGGTCGGTGATGCGCTTCATGCTCAGGCTAGCCAACTCGAGCGCATACAGCTCGTTGCCGCGGTAGTCGGTGTGGCCACCTCCCCAAATCAGCAACCGGTTTCGCGCCGTGTCGACGGCGCCGCCGCTCCAGGCCGTGACGATGTTGTGTTCGCCGCCCCCCCGTTGCGGCGCGGCAGGCAGGACTGAGCGGATCTTGGTGTTGGGCAACTCCATCCATTGGCCCGGTTGCAAGTTGGCCAGCGAAGTCGGAGCAGGACTCGATACTGGTGCTGGTACTGGTGAATCTGGTGCTGCTGGCGCTGGCGCTGGCGCCAGCGCTGGTGCGTCCGGTGCTGCTCCCGATACGGCGACGTCCTGTACTTGACAAGACTTCACTGAGCTCCAGGCGGGGTCACTTCCAAAATAGGCGTTTGTGCATTCGCCCGCACTGGAGACATTCCTTTGAATCCAGCTCGCATTTGCGCCGTAGCGAACGACCTTCGTACCGGTGACGGAAATCGCCGCGCCTTCGTCGGCTATTTTCATCCAGGCAAGAGGGGTAGCAACTGGATCGGGGGCTGGAGTTGCGACTGGAGCTGGAGCTGGAGCCGCCGTTGGGGCTGCGACCGGAGCTGGCGCTGGCGCTTCAACCGAAGTGGCGCCGCTACCCATGTCGTCAGTGGAATTAACCCCCACACCACCACAGGCGGACAGGGCCGCAACAGAAGCACACAAAACAGACGACACCAGCAATCTTTTTTTCATAACTCTCTCAATTTAATTTGAGGCCCAGTCACCTCATCCCCGACGCTTTGCGAGTGCGCAAACCTACGAGAAACGCTCTGTGGAAGCGGCGACCGGGATGGTGCCTGAGCGAGTTTGGGCATTTGTAACCACTACCCCCGGCCCGCCTCAAATGTTCACAAGTCGTTTCAATTCGACTTGCCAATCGATGGTTTTGGGGAAAAAGTCACACGACTTTCGGTGCCGCGCCGCATGACGGCGTGTCGGCCGAGCCGCCGGATCCCGTGCGGCCGACCGCGCCGTTTATTGCAATGGCTCGGCTCGCACTTGAGCGCATGCAGCAAGCCGAGCGGGATTGTCTTCGAGGTCCTTGCCTTACAGTTCTGCGACCAAAAGCGTTCCGGCTCCGACCCATGTCGATTCTTTCCAAGCTCCCCAGGCGGTACAAACTCTGGGTGAAAGCCCGACTATTCGAGGCGCGGCGGATCGTTGCGAAGACCTTGCTTTCGTACGACGGGGTCAAACTGATCGCGGAGCTTCGATCACTGGGCGTTCAGTCTGGAGATGCGGTTTTGTTGCACAGCTCGTTCGATGAGCATCACGGATTCCGCGGCTCGGTTCAGCAAGTGACCGACGTATTTTTGAAGTGCGTGGGCCCGGCCGGCCACTTGTTGATGGTGTCGCTGCCCTACCGGTCGTCGTCGCTTCTCTATCTCAGCAAGCTCAAACGATTCGACGTTCGAAAGACTCCCTCGATGATGGGAATGCTCTCTGAACTATTTCGACGGCGCACCGGCGTGTTGCGCAGCCTGAGCCCAACCCATCCGATGCTGGCGTATGGCCCGAACGCCGCCTGGTTCGTGGCTGACCATCAAGCGTGCGCTTATCCGTGCGGGCCGGGCTCACCGTTCGAAAAGCTCGCGACGGCCGATGCCAAAGCTGTCTTCTACAACACGACTTTCGACACCTACACCTTCTTTCACTACCTGGAGCACCTGGTCAGTTCGAAAATGCCGTTCCCTCTGTACACCGATGCACCGTTCCAGGCCCAGGTGATTGATTCCAGCGGGCAGCCTTCTGTGGTTCCCACATATGCGTTTTCGCTGGAAGCGATACGACGACGTCGCTTCGAAGTGCTTGAAAAGGAACTCCGCCGGCGGCATGCGGTCAGGGAGCGCCGCATCGGCAACGGAAACCTCATCGTCGTTCGAATCAGGGAGACGGTCGAGTGTGTTCTGGACATGAGTCGCCAAGGAATTTTCTTCTACGACTTCACCGGGCTCGCGCGCCCTGCGGCCGACCCGATTCAGGCGACAGCCGAGACCTGATCTTTCAGTGAAATCGGCGAGCGCTACGCTTGGCACACCGACGTGCAACCATCCTCGGGGGATGTGGCTAACGACTTACGATAGTGCGATATGCTCGTCGCCGCTGGTGCGAGCAGCGCTTTGCTAGCCGGTCCGTCGGTCGCATTTGATGCATCACCGACTGCGCACTCCCAAACCACGGAGACGACGATTCGTCATGGCAAACACCGCATCGTTCCTTGATTTTGACGGCCGTTGGGTCGTGGTAACCGGCGCTTCGTCGGGGCTCGGCCGCGCGGTTTCTGTTGAGCTTGCGCGCAACGGTGCGCGGGTGGTGCTCGTGGGGCGCGACGCCGCGCGTTTGGCCGAGACCGTCTCGCAGCTCGGTGGTGCAGAACATCGCACCTTGGTGCTCGACCTCCTGCGGCTCGAACGAATCACGCCTGAGATCATTCGTATCCGGGAAGACGTGGGCCCGCTGTACGGCCTGTGTCACGCGGCGGGGGTCGTCGCCACACGCCCGCTGCAGTCGAACACCGTTGACGTGATGCGGGCGCAACTTGATGTGAACCTGCTCGCTGGTCTCGAAATGGCGCGCGCGGTTTGCCGGCGTGATGTGATGACGCCAGAAGGCGGCAGCCTCCTGTTTTTTTCCTCGGTGTATGGCCACGTGGGTATGGCGGGGCAAATTGGCTACTGCGCGACCAAAGGTGCGGTGGCGTCGGCTGTGCGGGCGATGGCAATCGAGCTGGCGCGGCGCAAGATCCGCGTCAACAGCATTTCGCCGGGCCTCGTGTTCACCGAGATGACCAAACAATCGCTCGGCGTGCTCTCAGCGGAACACGTCGAGAAGCTCGAAGCTGCACACCCGCTCGGCACCGGGCAACCCGAAGACGTGGCGCGGCCCGCCGTCTTTCTGCTTGCACCGGGCACACGCTGGATCACCGGCGCCGATCTTGCGGTCGACGGCGGGTTCACGGCCCAATAGAGCGATCAGTGTGGTTGGCGCAACGCGACAACAAAACGACGGAACCCAAGGATGAAAACAGAAGAAGCTGTGAGCTGGATCGCGGAAGTGTTCGAAGAGGCCGCCGGGCGCATCGACGCTAAGACGCAGCGCAAGGAGATTCCGGGCTGGGACTCGCTGGGCACCTTGTCGTTGATTGCGGGGCTGGACGAAAAGTTCGACATCCAGCTGTCGGAAAAGGAAATTGGCGGCCTCGAACGCGTCAATGACATCGTCGACATCTTGCGTCGCAATGGCGCTGTCGAAGACTGAACGGCCTGCGAGTCAACAACGCCTGTGCGCTTCATCCTCGTCGACCGCATCGTTTCGCTCAGTCCCGGTGACGAGATCACCGCCGTTCGTTTTATTCGCGAGGATGAAGATTATTTTGCCGATCACTTCCCTGGCTTTCCCGTCGTGCCTGGCGTGCTGCTGACGGAAATGATGGCCCAGACGGCCGGTAAATGCCTTGACGCCGAGCGGCGGCCGCGGGGCAAGGCGATGCTGGCCAAGATTCTTTCCGCGAGCTTTCGCGAGTGGGTCCGCCCGGGAGACGAAGTGCAATTGCACGCCAAGATTACGGCCAACGACGAACGCTACGCCACCGCCGAATGTCTGGCGCAGGTGGGCGGTCGAACGGCGGCGCAGGCGAAGCTTTTTGTCACCTTCCTGGCGCCGGGCAACCTCGCGGCGGACTTTCGGGACCCGGTCCTCGAAGACTTTCTGGCGAGGCAGGCGCTATGAGCGATGCGTTCGGTCTCCAGGGCACTTGTGTGCTCGTGACCGGGGGCACGCGCGGCATCGGCCGCGCCATTTCCCTGCGCTGTGCCCGCGCCGGCGCCAGTGTCGTGGCCAACTACGCGCGCAACGATGAGCACGCTGAGACGCTCGTTGCCTTGGCGCGGGGAGAGGGTCTTCGCCTGGACGTTTTGCGCGCCGACCTCACCCTACCCAAAGGCCTCGCCAGCATTAAAGAGCGCGTCGAGCGTGTCAAGGGGCAAACCGTCTCGGTTGTTCACTGCGCCGCCACTGGCGTGCACCGACCGTTCGACCAACTCACCACCCGTCACTGGGACTGGACGATGGCGCTGAACGTGCGCGCGTTCTTCGAGCTCGTGCAGGGTTTGCTGCCGTTGCTGACAGACGGGTCGGCCGTCGTGGCGGTGTCGTCTGCCGGCGCCGTGCGCGCCGTTCCGGCCTACACCACGGTCGGCAGTTCAAAGGCCGCCCTTGAATCGCTGGCCCGCCACATGGCATCAGAACTCGCGCCGCGTGGTGTTCGGGTCAATATCCTCTCGCCGGGCAGCGTGCAAACCGATGCTTGGGATGCCTTCCCCGACAAAGAACTGCGGCTTGCCGAGGCTGTGAAGCGCTCGCCCCTGGGCCGCCTGGTCACGCTGGAAGAGGTGGCGCTTGCGGCCCAGTTCCTGTGCAGCTCGGCGTCGCGTGGCATGGTCGGCCACACGCTGGTGGTCGACGGCGGAACCCGCAATCTGGAGTAGCCGAGGCATGAGTCGTTCAAGCGTTGCAGGTTTTCGAGTTGCGGGGGTGTCGACCTGCGTGCCTCCCCGCGTGGTCAGCAACCAGGCGGACAACCTGGGCTACGACCCGGTTGAAGTGCGAAAGGTGGTGGCCATGGCGGGGGTGCGCGAGCGCCGCGTTGTCGATGCCGGCGTCACCTCTGCCGACCTGTGTTTTGAAGCCGCCGAGACCTTGCTTCAACGGCTCGGTTGGGAACGCAACACCGTCACCGGGCTGATCTTCGTCACGCAAACGCCCGACTATTGGCTGCCATCGACCAGTTGCGTGATTCATCAATGGCTGGGCTTGAGCGATGACTGCGCTGCCTTCGATCTGGGCTTGGGCTGTTCGGGCTACCCCTATGGTCTGTACCTCGCTGCGACGATGCTGCGTGCCGGTGGCCACCAGCGCATTCTGATTTTGCACGGCGAAACGCCCAGCCTTTTCGTCGACCCCTCCGACCATGCGACCACGCTGCTGTTCAGCGATGCCGGGTCGGCCACCGCGCTTGAAGCTGCGCCCGACGGTGTTGGTCACTTCTGTCTGCACACTGATGGCGCTGGACACGCTGGCCTGATCATCCGCGGTGGAGGCTTTCGCGACCGGTTTCCGGCCAACCCTCGAGATCTTTCGCTGCAGATGGACGGCGCTGGCATTTTCAACTTCACGATCAAGCGCGTGCCCGCGCTGGTGCGCGATTCACTTGAACTGTCGGGCCGCAGCGTCGATCAGATCGACAACTTTATCTTTCACCAATCGAACCGCTTCATCATGAAGCACCTGATGAAGAAGTGCGGGCTGCCCGAAGAGCGTGTGCCTCTTACGCTTGAAGACATGGGCAACTGCGGCGGGCCTTCGGTTCCCGTGACCATGACCCGCGCACTTCCGGCGCAGCGGAACAAGAGCTTGGAGCTGATGCTGTTGGGCTACGGCGTGGGGCTCTCGTGGGGCGCTGCTGTATTGAGCCTGGACCCCGGTGCGGTGTTGATGCACGCAGACTACTCGGCTGCCGCGAGCCGGCGCGGCGTCGCGGCCGACGCGCCAGCGTGACGCCTGCACCGCTGGAGGCGCAGCGCGTGGGCCGGCAACGTCTCGCCGTGCCGCCCGTGCGCGGCTCCGAGGCCTGACGCGTCATGTGCGGCATCGCCGGTATCTACAACCTCCAGCCTGGCCCGGCTCCGCGGCGCGGCGAGCTCGACGCCATGATCGCCGCGTTGCACCACCGTGGCCCAGACGGCACCGGTGTGTTCGTTGCCGACAGCGTGGGCCTCGCGCATGCGCGCCTGAGCATCATCGACATCGCCGGAGGCGCTCAACCGATCCGCAACGAAGATGGCAGCGTGCAGGTGGTCTTCAACGGCGAGATCTTCAACTACATCGAGCTGCGCCGCGATCTCGAACGTCGCGGCCATCGGTTCTACACGAGCTCTGACACCGAGGTCATCGTGCACCTCTATGAGGAACACGGCGAGGGTTTCGTCGATGCGCTCAACGGCCAGTTCGCCATCGCTTTGTGGGATGCCGCTCGGCGCCGGCTCCTGCTGGCACGCGACCGCACCGGCATCCGGCCGCTTTACCACGCCGTGGCGGGTACGCGCCTCGTGTTTGCCTCGGAGGTCAAGGCCCTGTTCACGTTGCCGGAAGTCGAACGCAAGCTGAGCCTGCCAGCCCTCGCAGAGTTGTTCAGCTACTGGGCGCCGCTGGAGCCGAACACGGTGTTCGACGGCGTGAAGTCTCTGCCGCCCGGGCACGTGTTGGTGGCCAGCAGCGCCGGCATCCAGACCCGCCGATATTGGGACTGGAGTTTTCCGAGCGAGCCCGACACCTCGCGCAGCGAAGACGACTGCGCGGCCGAGCTTCGCGAGCTGCTGATCGATGCGGTACGCCTGCAGCTGCGCGCCGACGTCCCGGTCGGCGCCTACCTGAGTGGCGGACTCGACTCATCCATCATCACGTCGCTGATCAGCAAGCACACAGACACGCCGTTGCGCAGCTTTTCGCTGACCTTCGACGATGCCGAGTTCGACGAAAGTGCGCAGCAACAAGAACTCGTGAGCCACTTGCGCACCGAGCATTCGTCGCTGCGCGTGAGCCGTGCAGACATCGCACGCGCGTTCCCGCGCACGATCTGGCAGATCGAATCGGCCACGGTTCGAACCGCGCCAACACCCTTGATGCTGCTCTCCGGCCACGTGCGCGAAACGGGTTACAAGGTCGTGCTGACAGGGGAGGGCGCCGACGAGGTGTTCGGTGGCTACGATCTTTTCAAGGAAGCGAAGATCCGACGCTTCCTGGCGCGTGAACCGGCTTCTACGTGGCGGCCGCGCATCCTCGAACGCCTGTATCCCTATCTGACAAATTCGCCCGCTTCGGGCCGCGCGTTCACCCACCGGTTCTTCAGCGAAGGCGCAGAGCACCTGCACGCCCCATGGTTCGCGCACATTCCTCGCATGACAACCACGCGGCGCGTGTTGCAGTTTCTTCGCCCCGAACTCCAGGAGCAGCTTGCCCTGACCGACCCGTACCGGGCGCTGGCAGCAACGCTGCCGGCCGGCATCGATCAGTGGTTGCCGATGGGGCGTGACCAGTACGTCGAGGCACACACGCTCATGTCGGGCTACTTGCTGAGCTCGCAGGGGGATCGCGTCGCGATGGCAAATTCCATTGAAGGGCGCGTGCCCTTCCTGGACCACCGGCTGATCGAGTTCGCGAACCGGCTGCCAGCGCATTTCAAGCTCAAGGGCTTGACCGAAAAGCACATTCTCAAAAGGTCGATGCGGGGTGAGCTGCCCGAGTCGATCCGCACGAGAACCAAGCAGCCTTACCGTGCCCCCGACAGCGCGAGTTTCTTCGAGCAAGGGCGGCCCGTGGACTACGCAGCCGAGTTGATGGGCAGTGACCGCATCGAAGCAGCCGGCCTGTTCGACCCCGTTGCCGTTGGCAAATTGTTCGAGAAATGTCGCAAGGGGCGCGCCATCGGGTTCGGCGACAACATGGCCTTCGTCGGAATCCTGTCGACCATGTTGCTGCACGATCAGTTCGTTCGCCCCACCCAGTTCACGGCATCGGCGCCCGTGCTCAAAACATAGAGGCCGGCATGCTGCTGCACCACGACTTCGAGGCCGCGTTGAGCCGCCACCCAATGAAGGTAGCGCTCGTCTGTGGCACCGCGCAACACACCTATTCCGACGTGGACCTTCGAGCACGCGAGATCGCCGCGGCGCTGGAGCAGCGTGGCATCCGGCGTGGCGAGCGCGTTGCGCTCTTCCTCGACAACGGCATCGAGTTCGTGGCGGGCGTCGTTGCGATCCTGCGGATCGGCTCCGTGTTCATGCCGATCAACCCGTTGACCAAAGGCGACAAGCTCGCCTACATGCTGGCCGACGCGCGCGCAAGCGCCCTGCTGACGAGCGATGTGCTGGCGCCGGTGTGGACCGGCGGGCTGGCGCAGCTGGGCGCGCTGCACACGGTGCTCGTGTCTGGCGCGTTGCCGGCCGGCAGCGACTCGCGGGCGCTGGCGTGGCCAGACCGCACAACACCGGCCCCGGCATCGCAGGCTGGCCGCGAAACGATCGACCAGGATCTCGCTAGCATCATCTACACGTCGGGTTCCACGGGCTTTCCCAAGGGCGTGATGCTGACCCACCTCAACATGGTGAGTGCCGCGCGCTCGGTGAGCACCTACCTCGGCCTTCGCGAGAGTGACGTTATTTTGTGTGCACTGCCGCTCGCGTTCGACTACGGTCTGTACCAGATGCTGATGGCGTTCAGGCTCGGCGCCACCCTGGTGCTCGAGCGCAGCTTCAGCTTCCCGGTCAAGGTGCTTGAGGTCATGGCCCGCCAGCGGGTCACGGTGTTCCCCGGTGTTCCCACGATGTTCTCGATGCTGATGGCATTGACGAACCTGGCGCAGTTCAATCTCGCAACCTTGCGCTTGATCACCAACACGGCGGCGGCTTTGTCAGAAGTGCACATTCGCCAACTGCGCAGCCTGTTCCCACAGGCGACTCTCTATTCGATGTACGGCCTGACCGAGTGCAAGCGGGTCACCTACCTGCCACCCGAGCAGCTCGACATCCGGCCGACCAGTG
This sequence comes from Burkholderiales bacterium, assembly GCA_038227445.1. Classification (GTDB taxonomy): domain Bacteria; phylum Pseudomonadota; class Gammaproteobacteria; order Burkholderiales; family Burkholderiaceae_C; genus LMDS01. The sequence goes on from JBBRPV010000044.1 coordinate 14,256, forward strand.
TGGGCCGCGGCATGCCCAACGAAGAGGTCTGGCTGGTCGACGACGAAGGCCGGCGCTTGCCAAATGGCGCCACTGGCGAGCTCGTGATTCGCGGCAGCAACGTCATGCGCGGTTACTGGGAAAAGCCCGAAGAGACCGCCAGGCGGCTGCGGCCCGGCCCAATCCCGGGAGAGGTGCTGCTTTATTCGGGCGACCTGTTCCGCACCGACAGCGAAGGTTGGCTCTACTTTGTTTCTCGCCGCGACGACATCATCAAGAGCCGGGGCGAGAAGGTCAGCCCGCGCGAGGTCGAGAACGTGCTGCACATGATCGAAGGTGTGTACGAAGTGGCTGTCGTCGGAGTGGCGGACGAGGTGCTGGGCCAGGCCGTGAAGGCCTATGTCACACTGAAACCCGGCGTTCAGCTGACCGAGCGCGACGTCATTCGGCACTGCCTGGCGCGGCTGGAAAGTTTCATGGCGCCGAAGTTCGTCGAGTTCGTCGCCGAGTTGCCCAAGACCGACACCGGAAAAATCAAGAAGACAGGCCTCGGCTGAGGTGTGTCGCATCACTACACAAAAGAAAGAAGTCTCATGGCTCCCATTCAGGCGCAGGTTCGTGCGTTCATCCAAGACAACTTCATCATGGGCGCCAAGGCGGCGGAGTTCGGGCCGAACGACTCCTTCCTCGATCTGCACTTGATCGACTCGACCGGTTTTCTTGAACTCATCACCTATCTGGAAGAGACGTTTGGCATCGTCGTTAAAGATGAAGAGATGTTGCCCGAGAACCTGGACAGCCTGCAGGCCATCGACGCCTACTTGGCTCGCAAACAAGCGGTCTGAGGTGCGCCTGTGAAAGCAGAGCTACCTTGGGGCCCCGACGTGCTGAAGATCGAACCGGCCGTCGAGGTGGCGCGGATCAGCGAGTGGATGGTCGAAGCGGTCGCAACAGCGCTGCACCGGCGCGGCGTTGTCATCGCAATCTCGGGCGGTGTCGACAGTTCGGTCTGCGCTGCACTTGCGGTGTGCGCTTTTGGCCCGAAGAAGGTGTTTGGCCTCTTGCTCCCCGAGCGCGATTCGAGTGGCAGCAGCGCAGACCGCGGCCGCCTGGTTGCCGAGCAGCTTGGGATCGCCTATGAATGTTTCGACATCGCGCCCACACTCGAGGCGCTAGGCTGTTACAGGCAGAGGGATGCGGCCATACGCGTCGTGTTCCCTAAATATGCCGACGATTGGAAGTGCAAGATCGCGATCGCCGGGGGGGCGAAAGGCGGTATCAATTTCTTTCGCCTGATCGTGCAGTCGCCCGATGGCCAGCAAAGCGAGGCACGCCTGCCTAGTCGCGAGTATTTGCAGATCGTGGCAGCCACCAACCACAAACAGCGCATTCGCAAGACCATCGAGTACCACCACGCCGACCGCTTGAACTACGCGGTGATCGGAACCCCCAATCGGCTCGAATACGACCAGGGTTTTTTTGTGAAGAATGGCGACGGAGCCGCTGACATCAAGCCAATCGCTCACCTCTACAAGACCCAGGTCTACGCGCTTGCCCGTCACCTCGGTTTGCCTGACGAGGTGTGCAACGCCCAGCCCACGACCGACACGTACAGCCTCGCGCAAAGCCAGGACGAGTTCTACTTCGCCTTGCCCTATCAAAAGATGGATGTTGCGCTCTGGGGCTACAACCACTCCGTGCCGACTGGCGACGTGGCCGCAGCACTTGGTTTGACTGAGGAGCAGGCACGTTTTGTCTACGCCGACATCGAAGCCAAACGACGTTCCACACGCTACCTGCACGCCCGGCCGATGTTGGTTGAGCCCGTGCTGATGGGTCATTGACGTTTTCTCTGAACTGCTTTCATGCGACCTTCAATGTTCCCAAGCGAAGCGGACACCTTGGCCATCGGTCCCGGTGGAGTGGAGCGCTTCGAGCAGTGGCTCGCCACGCTGTCGGCCGGGCTTCAGGCCTTGCCGGACAAGCCGGAGGAAACCGCCGCATCGGCGCTGCGGGCCTTGTGGTTTCGCGCGGCTGACATGGCGCTGTCGGTCGAAGCTGCGGGCGAGCACGTGCTGCCTGCATTGACATCCGCGCAGCACCTGATGCTCGGCGAATCGGTCCGCAAGCGCCTTACCGGCATGCCGCTTGCCCACATCACTGAGCGCCAACGATTCATGGGCCTGGAGTTACTCGCCGGTCCGGAGGCCCTGATTCCGAGGCGAGAAACCGAACTGCTTGGCGAGGCGGCGGCCGAACTTCTTCAGGCCGCCGCGCGCGGCAGTCAGCCACCGTTGATGCTCGACGTCTGCACCGGCAGCGGCAACCTTGCGCTGGGCATTTCGGCGCGCGTGCCGAGTGCCCGCGTGCTCGCGGCCGACCTGTCAGACGAAGCCGTTGCGCTCGCCCGCCGCAACGTTGTCCATGTCGGGTTCCAAGACCGGGTCGAAGTTCGCCAGGGCGACTTGCTCGTGCCGTTCGATGGGCCTGAATTTCTGGGTCTCGTTGACGTGCTCGTGTGCAACCCGCCCTACATTTCCAGCGCAAAGCTGACCGCCATGCCCAGCGAAATCGTCGACTTCGAGCCGCAGCTCGCGTTTGACGGCGGCCCCTTTGGAATTCGAATCCTGCAGCGGCTGATGCGAGAGGCGCCACGGTTCGTGCGGTCCGGGGGATGGTTGGCGTTCGAAGTCGGGTTGGGTCAAGGCTCGGCCGTGATGAAGCGTCTGACGCCACAGGCCGGCTTCGGCGAGCTTCGGCAGGTCACCGACGCCCAAGGGCATGTGCGGGCGATCCTGGCCCAACTCACGGCGTTGAAATGATGGCAAACCTTGCAGGCGCCGAGTGAAAAACGCGCTCAAATCTTATGCACGTGGGGCCCGCGAGCGGCTGCTGCTGCCGGCCGCTGCGAAAGCGGAAATGCGGCGTGACCGCGGTGGGTTGCCCAGCACCGATGTCGGCTCGCAACGTGTGCTCCAAGCCTTGATGCAGTGGCTAAGCCTTGCCCAAGACCGGTCGCTGTCGGCCGACGGTGGCGTGGCGCGAGACTACAGCCTCGTCAACGGCTGGGCCACCTCATACCCTGAGACCACGGGCTACATCGTCAACACATTTTTAGACTACGCGCAGCGCACCGGTCAGCCGGTGTTTCGAGAGCGCGCCAGGCGCATGGCCACTTGGCTCGTGAGCATTCAGCTGTCTGAAGGTGGCTTTCAGGGCGGCAAGGTCGACTCAAAGCCGGTGGTTCCGGTGACCTTCAACACTGGCCAGATCCTGTTGGGCCTTGCCGCTGCTGAAGTGCACCTGGGTGGCTATCGCGCATCGATGTGCCGAGCCGCGGACTGGCTGGTGCGAACCCAGGATCCGGATGGCTGTTGGCGCAAGCACCCCACGCCTTTCGCAGCGGCTGGCGAGAAGGAGTATGAAACGCACGTGGCCTGGGGACTTTTCGAGGCAGCCCGCATTGAACCGGATCGAGGTTATGGCGTGGCGGGTTTGGCCAATGTGCGCTGGGCTTTGAGTTCGCAAAGCCCGAATGGGTGGCTGGCAAGATGCTGCCTGGACGATCCTTTGCAGCCGCTGACCCACACGCTGGGCTACGCGCTTCGCGGCGTGCTTGAGGGCTATCGATTCAGCGCCGACACAGCGTTGCTAGAAGCGGCGCGCCGAACGGCCGATGGCTTGCTGAGCGCGCTGCACGAAGGTGGCCGCTTGCCGGGTCGTTTGCGGTCTGACTGGTCTGCTTCGGTCGATTGGGTTTGTTTGACCGGTGCGGCGCAGGTCGCCACGTGCTGGATGCTGCTGTTTCAGTACACCCAGGACGTGCGCTATCGCGACGCTGCTTACGCTGCCAACCAATATGTCAGGCGCACGGTTCGCAGCACCGGGCCGATCGAGACAGTGGGTGGTGTGAAAGGGTCGTTCCCGGTGGATGGTGACTACGGGCGGTTCGAGTACCTGAATTGGGCCGCCAAGTTTCTTGCCGACAGCCTGATGCTTGAGATGGACATCCGCAAGGCCGGCGATTCAGACGTGTCGCGTTCAAGTGAAAGCGGCGTGATCGGTTGAACGGCTGCGCGCATGCGCGCCTGCGAACAAATTCGACACATCCGCTCAGTCGCCCGAAGAGGCGCTACTGGTTGTTGCACGTGGTCGCACTGGCCCGAGTTGCGGTTGTACTCTGCGCCTGCTGCTCTGATGCAGCCTTGAAATCACATGAGCCGCGCGAACTTCACGCGGGCTGGCGCGAAAGCGGGTGGGGCGCGTTCTGCGCTTCAAACTTCAGCAACGCGAGCTTTCGATTGGTGCCGCCTGCGTAACCGGTCATTGAGCCGTCGCTGCCCAGCACGCGGTGACAGGGAACGATCACCGAGAGTGGGTTGCGCCCGACCGCACCGCCGACGGCGCGCACGGCCGAAGCCGTCGCCACGGTGCGGGCGATGGCGGCGTACGTGCTCGTCGTGCCCAAAGGGATTGCCAGCAACGCGCGCCACACCGCTTGTTGGAACGTGGTTCCCAGCAGATCGAGCGGCAACTCGAAGACGGCCCGGTCCCCGGCGAAATAACGTCGCAGTTGCTCGGAGGCTGTTTTCAGTACCGAATCGTCGGGGCGAACCAGGGCTGCGAGGGCGCCGGGATGGTGTTTTTGGCCTTCAAACCACGCGCCTGCCAGTCCGGCCGAGGTGCGCGCCAGCAGCACTGGCCCGAGCGGCGTGTCCACGGTGCACTGGGCCGTGCAGGCGGTGTCAATCAGATCGGTAACGTGGCTCACGTTTGTTTCTCCAGGCTGTTCCAAAGTCGCAGTACAGCGTAAGAGCGCCACGGCTGCCAGGCTTGCGCGCGGGCATTGGCCTCGCGCTGGTTGGTGGTTTGAAATTGGGTGCGCATTGCCTTAAGCACGGCCACGTCGTTCGGCGGAAAGGCGTCTGGCGAGCCGAGCGCGCGCATGGCGACGTAGTGGGCTGTCCACGGGCCGATGCCGGGCAGGGCGCAGAGGCTTTCGATCAGCGGTTCGGCGCGTGCATTGGGTGCCAGCAGTTCGGCAATGTGCGGCCACGCCTTCGCGATACCGATGATCGCTCCGGCCCGGGTGCGAATGATGCCAAGTTCGGCGAGGCTCTCGACCGACGCACTGGCGAGCGCCTGGGGGCCCGGAAACAGGCGATTCACGTCGTTCCAGGGCGTTGACATGGGCGCGCCGAACCGTTCGACCACACGCCGCGCGAGCGTGCGCGCTGCCGCCACCGTGACCTGCTGGCCGAGCACGGCGCGCACCGCGAGTTCGAACGCATCCAGACTGCCCGGCAGGCGCAACCCCGCCTCGCCCGGCAGCTCGGCAAGCACAGCGTCGATGGCCTGCGGCGTCGCGTCGAGGTCAAGCCAGCGACGCACGGCCGCAATGACTGCGCCGCTCGCAGCCGCTAGCTCCGGCGCAAACCGCAAGTGCAGCAGGGAAGGTTGGCTGACCATTCCCGATGCTGCAAATTCTGCTTCGACCCAGCCCGCCGCCACCGCGACCGCGCCAGCCCGCAGGGTGCGCCGAATGCGCTGGCCCTCGACGTGCTCGATGCCCGGAATGGCGCGCTGGGCGATGAATCGAATCAACGCCTGGACGTTGTAGGGAGCGCGGTACGACAGCTTCACCGTAACACCGGTCTCGGGTGTCGTTACTTCGTCATTCACCTCCCCGCGCAGCCGGGTCGGGCTCATGCGGTAACTCTCGGAGAACGCCGCGTTGAAGCGCCGCAGGCTGTTAAAACCACTCGCAAGCGCGAGTTGTGCGACCGGCAGCCGCGTGTCGGTGAGCAACTGCTTGGCGAGCAGCAAGCGCCGCGTTTGCAGGTACTGCGAGGGCGAGACGCCGTGTTCGGCCTGGAAGATGCGGAGCAGGTGCCGAGCACTCACGCCCAGGCGCACGGCGACGGCCGCTATGCGCAGCGACTCAGGCTCGGCGGCATGGGCATCGAGCGCATGGGCTGCCTGGCGCGCGAGCGTTCTTGATGCGTCCATCGTCGTCCAAGCGTGGCAAGCCCCCGGCGCGATTTCTGGCCGGCACTTCAGGCATGGCCTGAACGCTGCCGCTTCGGCCTGCGCCGGCGTTTCAAAGAAGCGGCAGTTCTTGCGCAGCGGTATGCGCACGCGGCAGATTGGCCGGCAGTAGATGCCGGTCGACGTGACGCCGACAAACAGTAGCCCATCGAAACGCGCGTCTCGGGCGGTGATGACCTGGTAGGCGGCAACGTCGTCCAGGCCAAGCGGGTTCGAGTGCATGGCGCCGATTATGGCGAGCTTGCTATCGCAGACTCGCCGTTTTCGGACATGTCCTGATCGGGCTCCAGCGCAGGGTGAGTGCTGGACCAGGGTGACGGCCTGGGTGGCCGGCTTGTTGCGGGCGACAGGCGTGGCTGAGAACAGTGCGTGGACAGCCGTTTGGCGTGGCCATAATGACTTGTCAATTCGAGGCCGCACCATGACCCACGCGATGATCTACGACGCAGTGCGCACGCCGCGCGGCAAGGGCAAAAAAGATGGCAGCCTGCATGAGGTCAAGCCGGTTGACCTGCTCGCCGGCCTGCTCGTGAAGATGCAGCAGCGTCTGGCCTTCGACCCCGCGCAGCTCGACGACGTGGTGATGGGCGTGGTGTCGCCGGTGGGCGAGCAGGGCGCAGTGATCGCGAAGACTGCCGTGCTGAAAGCGGGCTGGGACTGTCGAGTCGCCGGCATGCAGATCAACCGCTTCTGCGCCTCCGGGCTTGAGGCCGTGAACCTCGCCTCGCAGAAGGTGGCAAGTGGTTGGGAAGACATGGTCGTTGCTGGTGGCGTTGAGAGCATGTCGCGGGTGCCGCTAGGCTCTGATGGTGGTGCATGGGCGCACGACCCGGAAACCAACATTGCTACCGGCTTCGTGCCACAAGGCATCGGCGCCGACCTGATCGCCACGCTGGCGGGCTGGAGCCGCGAAGACGTCGACCGTTTCGCGCTGAGCTCGCAGCAGCGCGCCGCAGCGGCTCAAGCCGCTGGCCACTTTGATCGCTCGGTCATCGCGGTGACCGACAGCATCGGCCTGCCAATACTGAAGCGCGACGAGTTCATCAAGCCTCGAACCACGCTCGAAGGTCTGGCGTCGCTGAAATCCGCGTTCGGCGAACTCGGTGGCATGGGCTTCGACGCCGTTGCGCTTGCGCGCTATCCGCAGGTCGAGCGCATTCACCATGTGCACACGGCCGGCAACTCGTCGGGCATCGTCGACGGTGCTGCTGCGGTGCTGATCGGCAGCGAAGCGAAAGGCCGCGAGATGGGGCTTGCGCCGCGCGGGCGGGTCGTCGTGACCGCCTTGTCAGGGGCTGACCCGACCATCATGCTCACCGGCCCGATGCCGGCCACCCGCAAAGCGCTGGCAAAGGCGGGGCTCACGGTTGAAGACATCGACCTCTTCGAAGTGAATGAAGCCTTCGCCGCCGTGCCGATGCGATTCATGCTTGAGATGGGCGTTCCACACGAGAAGGTCAACGTCAATGGCGGGGCAATCGCGCTCGGCCATCCGCTGGGCGCCACCGGCGCGATGCTGATCGGCACGCTGCTCGACGAGCTCGAGCGGCGCCAGCTCAAACGCGGCCTCGTCACGTTGTGTGTGGGCGGCGGCATGGGCATTGCCACCATCATCGAGAGGGTCTGAGATGCAGACCATTCGCTTTGAAATTGACGGCGCCGGCATCGCTTGCCTCACCTTCGACGCGCCTGGCGCCCCGGTCAACACGATGACACCGCAGTGGCAGACCGACCTGGCGCTGGCGGCCGACTGCCTCGAGCGCGACAAGGCGCAGATTAAGGGCGTGTTGCTCACCTCGGCGAAGAGCACGTTCTTCGCGGGTGCCGAACTCAACAGCCTGCTGAATCTGAAGACCGAAGACGCTGCTGCATGCTTCAAAAGCATCGAAGCGATGAAGCGCAGCTTGCGCCGCATCGAAACACTCGGTCGGCCGGTGGTCGCGTTGTTGACTGGTGCGGCGCTCGGTGGCGGCTGGGAGGTGGCGCTTGCGGCGCACGCGCGCTTCGCGCTCGACGACAACAAGATCCAGTTCGGTATGCCCGAGGTTTCGCTCGGGTTGATGCCCGGGGCCACGGGTGTCACGAAGACGGTGCGCTTGCTCGGTCTGACGGCGGCGGAGCCTTTTCTGCTCGAAGGCCAGCTCTTTGGCCCGCGCGAAGCACTCGAACTCAGGCTCGTGCACGGCCTGGGCGACAGCGTCGAGAGCCTGCACGCCCAAGCGCTGGCGTGGATCGCTGATCACCCTGACGTCACCCAGCCCTGGGACCGCAAGGACTACAAGATGCCCGGCGGGACACCGTTGAGCCCGAAGATCGCGGCGGGGCTCGCCATGGCGCCCGCCATGCTCGCGCAAAGAACACGTGGCCTGTACCCGGCGGCACAGGCGATCTTGGAAACAATGGTCGAAGGTGCGATGGTCGACTACGACACCGCCACTCGCATCGAAAGTCGCAAGCTCGCCAAGATCATGGTCAGCCAGACCACGAAAAACATGGTGACCGCGTTTTTCTTCAACATGAACGCGATCAAGTCGGGCAAGTCACGGCCTGTCGGAGTGCCGCGCTGGAAGCCGGGCAGGGTGGGCGTGCTCGGCGCCGGCCGGATGGGTGCGGGCATTGCCCATGCCACGGCCTCGCGCGGCTTTGCCTGCGTGCTGAAGGATGTGAGTGTCGAGAAGGCGAGCGCGGGCTTCGAAGCGGTGCGCAGGCTGACGGTGCCGCTCGTGGCACGGCGCCGCATGAGCGATGTGCAGCAGGCGCAGTTGTTGAATCTGATCACTCCGACCAGCGAGGCGGCCGATCTGCGGGGCTGCGACCTGATCATCGAAGCGGTGTTCGAGCAGCGTGAACTGAAAGCCGCCGTGACGCGCGAAGCCGAGCCGATGCTCGCGGTGGGTGGCATGTTTGCCTCGAACACATTTGCACTGCCAATCACAGGTTTGGCGCAGGCAAGTGCGCGGCCCGACAAATTCATCGGCCTGCACTTCTTCTCGCCGGTGCACGAGACGAAGCTTGTCGAGATCATTCGCGGTGATCTCACCGACGATGGAACCGTGGCCCGTGCGTTTGACTTCGTCACGTCCATCGGCAAGATTCCGATCGTCGTCAACGACTCGCGCGGCTTTTTCACGAGCCGCGTTTTCGGTGCCTTTGCGCTGGAAGGGGCGGCGATGCTCGCTGAAGGCATTGCGGCGCCGCTGATCGAGCACGCGGCGCTGTCTGCGGGCATGCCGGGCGGGCCGCTGGAGATGCTGGATGACACCTCACTGGCGCTCTTGGTACACGTTATGGAGCAAGCGCATGGCAACCTGGAGGCGGCGAGCCAGCGCTGCAAGCCGAGCGCCGCAGAACAGTTGGTTGAGCGCATGGTCAAGGAATTCAAGCGCGCCGGCCGTGCTGACGGCGGGGGGTTCTACGACTACCCCGATGGCAAAGCCAAGCGCCTGTGGCCAGAGCTTAAGCCGCTGTTCGAGCGAGGCGATGTGTCGGCGACCGTCGATGAACTGAAGCAGCGCCTGCTCTACCGACAGGCGATCGAAACGGTGCGTTGCTTGGCTGAAGGTGTGTTGACCAGCGCCTACGAAGCCAATGTCGGCTCAATCCTGGGCATCGGTTTCCCGGCCTGGACCGGCGGGGCGATCCAGTTCATCGAGTCGGAAGGGCGCTCGCAGTTCCTGGCCGCGGCCGACGTGCTCGCGCAGCGCCACGGCGCGCGCTTTGCGCTGGCGGGGGCCGTGCGCCGCTGCGTCGAGACGCTTGCGCTTTGACCGGGAGCGGCACGCATTTCGGTGTTGTGCGCCGCTGAGCGTGGAGTGATCGCGCGGCCACTTCTAGGGGTGGCATCGGCGCACTCGCTCGCTACACTCGGGCGCCGAATGCGTTGCAGCAGCGTTGGGCAGCAAACACGGTTCGCGGTATCCATACGCTGCGAGGAACCCATGCTCGGCATCACCCGGCGCGCCCGAGGTTTCGCGTGCCAACACCTTCTCCACACAACTTCAGCCCAGTGCAAGAAAACCCTCAGGTCGTGAACAACCGAATGGCGACGGGCGTCGCCTGGATGGTCATGCTGCGTATGGCTGATCGTGGGATTGCCATCGTCAGCACCATGGTTCTGGCGCGATTGCTGGTGCCCGGAGACTTCGGGCTGATTGCGCTGGCAACCTCGCTGATCGGCATGCTCGAGGTGCTCGGCGCCGTTGGAATGGACATGGCCCTGATTCAGCGTGCCGATGCGCAAGCCCGCCACTTCAACACCGCCTGGACCTTTCGCGCGCTGTTCGGCTTGGTCACCGCGGCGTTGGTGGCCATGCTCGCCGTGCCGACGGCCTCGTTCTACGCAGAGCCGCGACTCGTGCCCGTGATGCTGATGTTGGGTCTCACGCACGCGCTGCAGTCCTTCGAGAACATCGGCGTCGTCGCGTTTCGAAAGGATCTGGAGTTCGACCGCGAATTCAGGTACCGGCTCACACGGCGGGTCGTGACGACCTTCGGCGTCACGTTGCCGCTGGCGTTCGCGCTCGGCAACTATTGGGCCCTGCTGATCGGCAGCGTGGTTGGTGCGGGTCTGACTGTCGTGCTCAGTTTCTGGTTGCATCCCTATCGGCCCCGGCCCTCGCTGGCAGCGTTCGGCGAGCTGATGAGATTCTCGAAGTGGTTTTTGCTCGACGCCATTGCTGAGTTTTTGTACGCCCGGGTGGCGGTGTTGGTGATTGGCCGATGGTCAGGCCCGTCTGCGGTGGGGGCCTACTCGCTGGCTGGCGACCTCGCTTCGATGGCCACGCTTGAAATTTCGGCGCCTGTACATCGCGCCGTGTTCCCGGGGTACACGCGCCTGTCTGAAGGTCGTTCTCAATTGCGCGAGGCGTTTCTGATGGTGACTGCGCTGCTGTTGCTGGTCGTGCTGCCCTGCGGCGTCGGTGTCAGCCTGCTCGCCGAGCCCATCGTGCTGCTCATGTTTGGCGACAAATGGCGTGACGCCATTGCGTTGGTTCGTGTCCTCGGCATCGATGGGATTCTTTCAGTCATGCTCAGTAGCGCCCACTACTTGAACATGGCCGCCGGCATGACACGCTCGTCGAGCATCGTTCTGGCGGCGCACGCGGCGCTCACCATTCCGCTGTTGTTCTGGGCTGTGCCGGAGCACGGCGCTCAGGGCGCAGTGGTGGTGATGCTGCTGGCCTCGGTGCTGACCGCGCCGGTCAACTTCTACCTGGTCGGCAAGGTCGTCGACTTTGGCCTGCGCGACTTGAAGGCCCTCGTCTGGCGCCCGCTGCTGGGCGTGCTGACGATGAGTGTCGGCTTGCTCAGCCTGCAGATACTGTGGCCGCTGCCCGCCGAAACGTGGCAGCGCGCGGTTTACGCTGCGCTGGCCGTGGTGGGCGGGGCCTGCGTGTACGGTACGACTGTCTATCTGCTCTGGCGCCCACATGGCCAACCCGAGAGCGCCGAAGGCCAGATCCTGGCCCGTGCAAGCCGGTTGATCCGTGCTGTACGAGCCCGCTCCTTTGTGCGCGCTTAGTGCGGTGTGTCGCACTGTGTTGAACATCAAACGGCGACCTTGGCCACTTGGCTTCACTGTGAATCCCTTCGATGCAACCGGAAATGGCAGTGGTTTACGCCTGGTCATGCCCCCAAGTTCACCGATTGGTTTGACCTTTACACAACAAAAGAGACTAAATTCGCCGCCCTTTCTACCCCTCAGATCGGGGGCTTATCCGCGGTTAGCTTTCGATTCCCTTCAGACTGGTCTTTGAATGCAACTCGGAGTTAAAACTTTCGCACGCATGAGCCAGCCTTTCGAACGTATTGAACCTGTTGCCCCGAACCAGCGAGGGCTTTGGCTGCTGGACCGGCTTTCGCCGCTCTCGGCGACCTACAACCTCGCACGGTGCGTCAGGTTGACCGGGCCACTCGATGTGTCGGCGCTGCAATGTGCCTTCGAGTCGCTGGTCGGGCGGCACGACAGCCTGCGCACCCGCTTTGTCGGCGTCGACTCCGAGCCTGCCCAGGTGGTCCTTTCGGCAATCGACTTTGTCCTGCGGATCGACGATCTTTCTTCCTTGGGGCCGGCGCGGCACGAACGTGCCGAGTGCCTGATGCAAGAGGAAGCGCGGACCGGCTTTGCGCTCGACTGCTGCCCCTTGCTGCGCGCGCGCTTGCTGCGCCTGGGCGAGCATGAACATGTACTGCTGCTGACCCTGCATCACATCATTGCCGACGACCACTCGTTGACCGTGCTCTGGCGCGAGCTCGCTGCCCTGTACGAAGCTGCCTTGGCCGGCCAGCCGGCGGCCTTGCCGCTGTTGCCACTGCAGTTCGCCGACCATGTGCGGCGCCTGCACTCGCAGCCGCAGCGCGACGAAGAGCAACGGCAGCTCGACTACTGGAAGCAGTCGCTGGCGCACTTGCCAGAACTCGATTTGCCGACTGATCGTGCGCCGGCAAGCTCCCCGAGCGGCTCCGGCCGGCTTGACCGTTTCGCGCTCACAAAGGAGCTGACCGCCGAGCTTCGTGCGCTCAGTCGGCTCAACGGAACGACGGTCTTCACAACCCTGCTCGCCGCCCTTCAGGTGCTGCTGTATCGCCACAGCGGCCAAACCGACCTCACCATCGGCGTCGCGGTACTCGGGCGGCCGCGACCTGAGTTCATGGACGTCTTTGGCTACTTCGTCAACATGCTGGTGGTTCGTTGCGATCTGGCGGAATCTCAGAGTTTTGTCGAGCACCTGTCCCGCGTTCATGGGCGTACGACCGAAGCCTATGCGCACCAAGACGTGCCGTTCGATGCGGTCGTCAGGGAACTGGCGCCTCGGCGCGACGCCTCGCGCAACCCGCTGTTTCGTCTTTGTATGACCAAATGGTCACCGCATGGCCAGAGGCTGCACCTCGCCGGACTGGTGGCGGCCGACATCGAGACGCTGGACACGGGCACCGCGATGTTCGACCTTTCGGTGACGGTGGTCGAGCGCGACGGACAGGCCCACCTCTGGATGGAGTACGCAACCGAGCTGTTCGACCCCAGCACCATCGAGCGCCTCGCGGGGCGCTTGATCGTGCTCCTTGAAGGCATCGTGGCCGAGCCGCGTGCGCGGCTGGCCGATCTGCCGATGCTGACGCCATCTGAACACCGCCAGTTGATGGTGGACTGGAACCCGGCCGCCGCAACCCGATCCACCACCCAAAACCTTGCCGACCTCTTTGAAGCTCAGGCGCTGCGCACCCCGGACGCGGTCGCTTTGCTCAGCGGCGATCAAAGTTTCACCTACGCCCAGGTCGATGCCAGAGCGAACCAGCTGGCGCACCGCTTGCTGGCGAGTTTGCCTCCCGGTGCAGGCGCGCCAGTGGCGATGTGCATGGAGCGCTCGGCGCAAAGCGTGATCGGCGTGTTGGCGATTCACAAGGCTGGCGCAACCTGCTTGCCACTCGATCCCAACTACCCGAGCGACCGGGTCGCCTTCATGCTTGACGACTCCGGGGCAGCCGTGGTGCTCGTTAACGCAGCCACCCGCACGCTGTTCGGCGCGATCCGGCAGGCGCGTCCTTGTGTCGATGCCGATGCCGATGCGCAAGCAATCTCTCAGTGTCCCGAGCGCAGGCCCGACCGGCGTTCGCTCGGCGCCGACGATCTTGCTTGCATCATCTACACCTCGGGTTCGACGGGGGTACCCAAGGGCGTGCTGCTCACGCACGGCGGGATCTGCAACCATCAACGCTGGTTCGGCGAATGCCTGCAGCTCACACCGAGCGACCGCGTGTTGCACTTCACGTCGATCGGCTTCGACGCCTCGCTGTGCGAGATGCTCGCCCCGCTCTCGGCGGGTGCCTGCCTCTACATCGCGCGGCCCAACGGCGAGCGCGACGTGCCGTACCTAGCACGCACGATCCGGGACCAACGCCTGACGGTTCTGCAGGCCGTGCCCTCGGTTCTGCGCGCCCTGGTCGCCGAAGCTTCGTTTCATTCGTGCACCAGCCTGCGCTACATCGTCTCGGGTGGGGGGCCGCTCGACTATGACCTGGTGGCGTCGCTCGCTGGCGCTGTCCCTGGAGCCCGCCTTGGCAACTTCTACGGGCCCACTGAGACCAGCGTTGACGCCACGTTCTTCGCGCTTGACGCCGCTCGACGAGGAAGCGGCCTGGTTCCGATCGGTCGCCCGATCACCAACGCGCGCTGTCACGTTCTCGACGGCGAGCGCAGGCTGGTGCCGATCGGTGTCGTCGGCGAGTTGTACATCGGCGGCGCGGGGCTCGCGCGTGGCTATCTGAACCGACCGGAACAGACTGCCGAGCGTTTTGTTGCCGATCCGTTCCGGCCAGGCGAGCGGCTGTACCGCTCGGGCGATTTGGCGCGCTACTTGCCCGACGGCGTGCTCGCGTTCGTCGGGCGAAACGACGATCAGGTCAAGCTGCGCGGATTCCGGATCGACCCCGGGGAGGTTGGCGCGGTGCTGTCGGAGCACCCGGACGTCCGTACCTGCCACGTTATGGCGCGGCGCCAGCCCAACGGCGACGCTGGACTGGCGGCCTATATCGTCAGCGCGCTCGGCACGCCGGATCGCCCCGACTTCGCGGCACTTCGTCGTTTCCTAGCCCTGCGGATGCCCGCTCACATGATCCCGACCTCGTTCGTCGCCGTGGCCGATTTGCCGCGCACGATCAATGGCAAAGTCGATTCGCGAGCGCTGCCCGACCCGGGCGCAAGCGATGTCGTGTCCTGCTCCGAGTACGTCGCGCCGCGCGACGCTGTTGAGCGAACCTTGTGCCTGGTGTGGGCCGACGTACTCGGAGTGGAACGTGTCGGGCTCGATGACAACTTCTTCGAGATTGGCGGTCACTCGCTGCTCGCCGCCAGACTGTTCGCGCGTCTTGATGTCGAGTTTGGCCGCTCGCTCATGCTCGGTGCCTTGTTCGGCGCTCCGACTGTGCGGCTGCTGGCCGATCACTATCGGGCCCGTGCCCCGTCGGAATTGACGGATACGCCACGCGCGCTGGTGGCATTGCGGAGCGAGGGCAACATGGCGCCGCTGTACTTGGTTCCAGGCGTCTTCGGGAACGTCGTCGGTTACGCGGATTTCGTTCGCGAACTCGGCCCAGATCAGCCAGTTTTCGGCCTGCAGTCGATCGGGCTGAACGGGGCCAGCGAGCCCTTCGAGACGATCAAAGCGATGGCCGCGCACTACGTTAGCGAGGTCCGCGAACATCAACCACATGGCCCCTATGCTTTGGTTGGCGCTTGCTTCGGCGCCACGGTCGCCTACGAAATGGCGCGTCAGCTTCTCGCAAGCGGCGAAGCGGTGGCGTTTCTCGGCCTGTTGTCGCCGAGCGCTGACGAGTTCAGCAAGCCGGAAGAAAGGGGCTTACCCGTCCCCCGTGTGCTTAAGCGTGCCCTTGCTCTGGGCAGCATGATGCTGGAACGTCTGCATGTCTATCGCGGCGACATGCGGGGTCTCGGCCGGGGGGAGCGCTGGAAGTACGTGGTGAAGAAGATGCGCGGGCTGGGCAGCAAGGCAGTCTTGCCACACGCGTTCAAAGGTGCACAGCGCGAACTCAACCAGATCGAGGTGTACCGCGCGAACTTGCGCGCGCTCGAGGGCTTTGTGCGGCAGCCTCTCGTGGGGCGGCTGGTGTGCATGGAAGTTCTCGAGACCCAGGGCAGCAGTTCCCTGAAGCAGGGTGCACCGATCAACTGGAATACATGCTGGAGCGGCCCAATCGAGTGTCACCGTGTGCCCGGCAAAGACTCTGGAGACATGCTGACGGGTGCCAATGCCCGCACGGTAGCCACCCTCCTGAAAACGCGGCTTCGGTTGGCGTTTGATCGTTGCGAGGTTGTGCGCGTCAGCGAACCGCGTTCTGACCACCTGACCTCTTCGCTACGCGCGCGCGTTTCGCGTTCGGGACTGTGAGTGAATCCGGCGCGTCCGCTCTGTGGTGTTGGATTGCTTCGCCGGCCTGTCTCAGGCCAGCGTGCGCGCGATGGCGGCGATCAGCCCCGGGCCGACCCGCAATGACTCGACCCTGACCGCGACTGAACCTTCCGTCACCGGCACCATGGTCTCAAGCTGATCCTCCGAGACGCCGACTTCGAACCGGCCGGACGTTCCCGCAAAACCGCTGCCTGTCGCCCCTGTCGCTTTCAGGCACGCCTCCTTGCGGGTCCAGCAGCGCAGGAAAGCCGTCGCGCGGTCGGGCCCGTGCAGTTCGATTTGATGCGGGTTTGGCCACTGCGCCAACCCGGTAAACCACAAGCGGTAGGGGGACGAAGCTCGAAATCCTAGATCACGCTCATTCGGCCTGTCGCCGAAAACCATGCAAAAGCCCCGCGCGGGGGGCTTTTGCACGTCCGGCCCGATGTGTCACTTCAGCGTCAAGATCCACTGCACCAGCTGTTTGGCTTCGGCCTCGTTCACCTGCCCGTTTGCCGGCATCGGCACCGGGCCCCAGGCGCCAGAACCGCCCTTGATGACCTTCAGCGCAAGCTTGTCGACGGCGTCTTTCTGGCCGGCGTACTTGGCCGCCACATCCTTGTAGGCCGGGCCGACGACCTTCTTGTCGATGGCATGGCAGGCCATGCAGTTCTTCTTTTGGGCAAGGTCGGCATTTGCAAAAACGGGTGCCGATGCCACTGTGGCAAGGGCAAGCAACAAGGCGGGCGTGAATTTCATGTATTCCTCTTGAACAGACCGGGTTGACGACACTCAGGTACAGCTACATTCAGCATAACGGATCGCAGCGGCGCCGGTTGACCTCTGATCAGGCAGACGAAAGCGGCGCACAAGGAGCTCCAACATGTTCTTCGTCATCGTCGGTGTCTTGCTTATCGTGCTCAACCTGGCCGGCATAGGCCCCATGGCGCTCTGGAACTGGGAGATCACGGGCGACCTGTGGAAGCTGGTTCTGCCGTTCATCCTGGCCGTGGTGTGGTGGTGGTGGGCCGATGCAAGCGGCCTGAACAAGCGCCGCGAAATGGACAAGGTGACGGCGAAAAAACAAAAGCGCCGAGAAGAGAACCTCCAGGCACTCGGCATGAGCCCACGCAAGGGCCGCAAGCGCTGATCGACCTTGAACAAGACGCCCCACCTGCTCGGGAGCGCCAGATTCATTCACGGCCGCTGAGGCTCGTGCCCCGAGCGATGCCGCTCACTCGAATTTATCGAGCACCGCACCCGTGCTCGCGCTCGATGCGTTAAACGCGAACTTGGCCAGCACGCCGCGTGTATAGCGCGGTTTCGGCGCTGTCCACACCGCCCGGCGTTCGCCCAGCACGGCATCGCTCACATTGAGCTCCAGCGTCAGCGTGCGGGCGTCTATGGTGATGGAGTCGCCTTCCTGCACCAGTGCGATATTGCCCCCCGCATAGGCTTCTGGAGCCACGTGGCCGACCACCATGCCCCAGGTGCCGCCCGAAAAGCGCCCGTCGGTCACGAGGCCGACCGATTCGCCCAGGCCCTGTCCGATGAGGGCGCCCGTCGGGGCCAGCATCTCCGGCATGCCTGGCGCGCCCTTCGGCCCGAGGTAGCGCAGCACCATCACGTCGCCTGCAACGATCTTCTTGGCCATGATCGCGGCCAGCGCCGATTGTTCGTTGTCGAAGACCCGCGCCGGTCCTGTAATCACGGGGTTCTTCAGGCCGGTGATCTTGGCCACGCAGCCTTCGGGCGACAGGTTGCCGCGCAGGATCGCGAGGTGTCCCTGTTCGTACATTGGCTTGTCGATAGCGCGGATCACGTTTTGATCGGCGCGCGGCACATCGGCAATGTTCGCGAGGTTTTCGGCCACTGTCTTGCCAGTGATCGTCATGCAGTCGCCGTGCAGCAGCCCGGCGCTCAGCAGCGTCTTCATCACCTGCGGAATGCCGCCAGCCCGATGCAGGTCGACCGCAAGGTACTGGCCCGAGGGTTTCAGGTCGCACAGAACCGGCACCTTTTTGCGCATGCGCTCGAAGTCGTCTATCACCCAGTCAACACCGGCCGTGTGCGCGATCGCGAGAAAGTGCAAAACCGCGTTGGTTGAGCCGCCCGTCGCCATGATGACCGCCACCGCGTTCTCGATGCTCTTGCGCGTGACGATGTCGCGCGGCTTCAGGTCCGCTTTCACTGCTTCCACGAGAACCCGTGCGGCTTCAGTCGCGGCGTCAGAAATCTCGTCGTGAGTGTTGGCCATGGTTGACGAAAACGGCAGGCTCATGCCCAGCGCCTCAAAAGCCGAGCTCATTGTGTTGGCCGTGTACATACCGCCGCACGAGCCGCTGCCGGGGATGGCGCGGCGTTCGATCTGGCAGAAGTCTTCCTCGCTCATGTTGCCGGCGCTGAACTGGCCTACCGCTTCGAAGACGCTGACGATGTTCAGGTCTTGGCCCTTGTAGCGCCCCGGCAGGATCGTGCCGCCGTAGACGTAGATTGCCGGCACGTTGGCGCGCAGTATTCCCATCATGCCGCCCGGCATGTTCTTATCGCAGCCGCCGACCACGAGCACGCCATCCATCCACTGGCCACCCACGCACGTTTCAATGCAGTCGGCGATCACCTCGCGCGAGACCAGGCTGTACTTCATGCCTTCAGTGCCCATTGCCATGCCGTCACTGATGGTCGGTGTGCCGAAGATTTGGGCGTTTCCGCCTGCCGCTTCAATGCCCGCCACGGCTGCATCGGCAAGCTTTTGCAGCCCTGAGTTGCAGGGCGTGATCGTCGAGTGACCGTTGGCCACGCCGATCATCGGCTTCTTGAAGTCGGCTTCCTCGTAGCCCAACGCGTAGTACATCGAACGGTTTGGCGCCCGTGCCACGCCTTCGGTGATGTTGGCTGAACGGCGGTTGATCTTCATGGGTGCGTCCTGAGGCAAAGCGCCGAGTATCCGGGTCGGTCAGTACGGTGTCCAATATATGTTTCGGTCGGCATTGATATGCTGAGCAAATGAAAATGGAAGCTGCATGGACTGTGATCGAGCTGCGTGCCTGGCGCCAGTTTTTGGTGCTGGCCGAGCAGCTCCACTTTGGGCGGGCGGCCGGGCTGCTGCACATGACCCAGCCGCCCCTCACGCTGGCGGTGCAGCAGATGGAGCGTCGCCTCGGCGTGGCACTGTTCGAGCGAACCCGCCGCAGCGTGGCGCTCACGCCGGCAGGGCTCGCGCTGGTCGAGCCCGTGCGGCAGCTGCTGCGGCAGGCGGCAGCCTTGCCGGCGCTGGCGCAAAGCGCCACCAAGGGGGAACTTGGGCGCTTCCGGCTGGGCTTCGTCTCTACTGTGGGGTTCGGTCCGCTGCCGGTCTGGTTGCGTGGGTTTCGCGAGCGCTGCCCGGGCATCTCGATCGAGCTGATTGAGGCCACTGGCGACGTGCAGCTCAAGGCTTTTGAGCGCGCCGAGATCGATGCCGGCTTCGTTCTGCACGCCCCGGGCATGGTTCCGGGTGCGGCGCTGGGGCTGCACGCGCTGTCCTTGGGTCTCGAGCCGCTGGTGCTGGCGCTGCCGGAATCGCTGCCCTGGGCCGCCGCGAAGCGCCTGCGCGCCGCTGACGTGCTCGGACAACCGCTGATCATCTTTCCGCGCCACATCACGCCCTCGCTGTTCGACGCGGTGCTGGCGTTCTATCACCGGCAAGGCATCACCCCTGTGATTGCGCAAGAGGCAATTCAGATGCAGACGATCATCAACCTCGTGTCCGCCGGCTTGGGGCTTGCGCTCGTGCCGAAGGCGCTAACCCAGCTGCAGCGCGCGGGTGTGGTCTATCGGCCTTTGCCGTCCATTTTGTCGGCAGCCGCACCGCACTGCGAGACCAGCCTGGTCTGGCCTGCCGCCGCCGAGCCAGCCGTGCAGCGTTTTGTCGAGTTCGTTTGCGGTGAACTGTGAAGGGCGCTGGGGTATCGTTCGCGCTGCTTGTCGCTACCCATCGCCCCCTCATGCTTGTCTACCCACAATTCAACCCGGTCGCGCTGCAGCTCGGGCCCGTCGCCATTCACTGGTACGGGCTGACTTACCTTGCTGCGTTCAGCTTGTTCCTCTGGCTCGGCACGCAGCGCGTGAAGCTCGCGCAGTTCCTTCAGGCAGGTTGGGCCCCGCGCGACCTGGAAGACCTGCTGTTTTACGGCGTGCTCGGTGTCGTGATCGGTGGGCGGCTCGGCTATGTCCTGTTCTACAAACCGGGCTATTACGCTGGCCACCCGCTCGAGGTGTTCGCGGTCTGGAAAGGCGGCATGGCATTTCATGGCGGTCTGCTCGGCGTGCTGGTGGCCATGGCCGTGTTCGCACGCATGCGCGGCCGGCGTTTCCTTGAAGTCACCGACTTGATCGCACCGTGCGTGCCAACGGGCCTGGCCAGTGGGCGCATCGGCAACTTCATCAACGGTGAGCTGCCCGGCCGCGCGGCAGACCCCAGCCTGCCTTGGGCGATGGTCTACCCGCAGTCTTCGGCACCGCTGCTGCCGCGCCACCCATCGTCGCTGTACCAGTTCTTGCTTGAAGGATTGCTGCTGTTCGTCGTGCTGTGGTTTTACTCAAAGAAGCCGCGCGGGTTGGGCCAGGTGTCGGGTGTATTCCTGATCGGCTACAGCGTGCTGCGTTTCATGGCCGAGTTCTTCCGCGAGCCTGACGAATTCCTCGGCTTGCTGAGTCTGGGCATGAGCATGGGGCAATGGCTTTGCGTGCCGATGCTGGTGGCCGGCATCGCGCTGTGGACTCTGGGCCGCAGCAAGCCCGCCACGTGAATCGCTCGCGAGTTTTCTTGACATCGGCCGCTAAGCCGAAGCCTCGCGTTCCACCACGGTCTGGGCCGAATAGGTTCAACGCTCCAGCGAACTTCAGGGTTGCCGACCACCTACAGAGTCGCGCTGGATTGACAGGCCAAAGGTGACGGCGATCAGGAGCCCGAGTTGCCTAAGGGCTTCTTGGCCCCAGGCGAGTGCAGGTCACTGAACCTCGGCGCGGCCAAGAAGCGGCTGGCGCAGTTGGCCAAGGACGGCTGTAGCGCCACTCTAAAATCAGCCAATGCGACAAATATTCCTCGATACCGAAACCACCGGCCTCAGCCCCGAGTCTGGCGACCGGGTCATCGAAATCGGCTGCGTGGAAATGGTCGGCCGCCGGCTCACTGGCCGCAACCTGCACTTCTACCTCAACCCCGAACGCCGAAGCCACGAAGACGCCGTGAAGATCCACGGCCTGACCGATGAGTTTCTGGCCGACAAGCCACGCTTTGCCACCATTGCCGACGAGTTGCTTGAGTACCTTGCAGGCGCCGAGATCATCATCCACAACGCTGGATTCGACGTTGGCTTCCTGAACGAGGAACTTCGCCGCCTGGGCCGCCCGAAGTTCGGGACCTTGGTCGACAAAATCACCGACAGCCTATCGATGGCCCGCGAGACCTTCCCCGGAAAGGCGAACTCGCTCGACGCACTGTGCAAGCGGCTCGAGGTCGACAACTCAAATCGCAGCCTGCACGGCGCGCTGCTCGATGCCGGCCTGCTCGCCGAGGTTTATGTGCGCATGACACGCGGCCAGAACTCGCTGGTGATTGACAGCGCCGAGACTTCGGTGGCGCAAACGGCACTAGACGCGGTCGACTTTGCCCTGCTTGCGCTACCCGTGATTGAAGCCGACGCGGCCGAGGCAAACGCGCACGTGGCGATGCTGCTGGATCTGGACAAGGCCAGTGGCGGCAAGACGGTTTGGCGGCTGTTGACCGAGGCTGCTGTGGCATAATCGCAGGCTGTTCGGGAGGTATGCCGAACGCAAAATTCGGGCGGTTAGCTCAGGGGTAGAGCACAACATTCACACTGTTGGGGTCGGGGGTTCGAAGCCCTCACCGCCCACCAAAAAGCGCTTCCAGCGCGAACCAGCACGGCGACCTTTCGGTCGCCGTTTTGTTGTGCGCCCAGCATGGGCGCGATCTTCGGGGTGTAAGTCCCCGGCCGAGCTGGCCACAGCAAGGCAAGTGAAT
>JBBRPV010000045.1:0-35782 GCA_038227445.1 Burkholderiales bacterium
CGAACTGCTGCACTGCGGCGCCACCTTGTCGGAGATCGGCCAACTGCTGCGGCACAAGAGCCATGACACCACGCGGATCTACGCAAAGGTAGACATCGAAGCACTCCGCACGTTGAGCCTGCCCTGGCCGGGAGGCGCGCAATGACGGATCTCCATTCGGCACTGCAGCGGTACCTGAGCATGCGCAAGGGGCTCGGATACAAGTACGACCACCAGACGCGCCGGCTCGCCGATTTCGTCTCCTTCATGGACAGCCGCAAGGCCACGACCATCACCACGAAGCTCGCGATGGAGTGGGCAACACTACCGCCGGATCGGCATGCATCTTGGGCATTGCGGCTGACTGACGTGCGTGGCTTGGCACGCGCGACTAGAGCCAATGCGGCTCATCACTCGGATGTGGTCACCGGGCCTATTCGCCGCATTCGAATCAATCGGAGGCGCTTCCCGTGTGGCCTCTGGCGCAGGCTTGCACCATGGCGGCCTGCGTGCTGTGCACGCGATAACAGCCAAAAATTTCAACGCGCTGAGCCTGGCCGAGTTGGCGATGCAGATCGCTGGCCCTCATCGACGAGCAGAGCCAACACATGGGCGAGCAGCGTTGGTCGCCGATCTGCGGGTCCATCTTCTTCGGCTTCTCCTGTGGGCTCGGCCCTGGGCGCAACCAGCACCAAGCGCTGGATGCCCTGTGGGCGGAGCTGCACTGGAAAGGGCTGGTCCGGGAGCTCGACGCGGACATCAAGGCGTTCTTCGACACCGTCGATCACGACTGGATCTGGCAGCTGCGATTCATCGAGCATCGAACCGTTGACAGTCGGGTCGCGCGCTTGATCCGCAAGTGACTCACCGCCGGTGTTGTCGAAAATGCGCACAGGATGGATGTGCTCGCAGTCCCCCCGCAAGGGACCGTGGCCTCTCGGTTGCTGGCGAACATCTACCTGCACGACGCCTTCGATCTGTGGGTGCAACGCTTAGGGCGCCACGGCGCCAACGGCGACGTGATCGTCGTGCGGTATGCCGACGACAGCGTGGCACGGTTCGAGCGCAAGGCCGATGCTCACCGATTCCTTGATGCGTACAAGGAGCGACTCGCGGAGTTCGGGTTGGCGCTGAACGAGGAAAAGACGCGTGTGGTGGGGTTCGGTCGCTTCGCGATTCAACACAGCGCCCAACGCGGCCTGCGAGGGCCGCAGGTACTGATCTGTGAGGGAGCGGGGAGCGGGGAGCAATCCTCGTTCCTACCGCAACCGCTGGCCTGGCGCGAACAGCCGGTCAGCTATGACTTTGCATCGGTCGGTGGCGTCGCCACCACCTGGCCGTCCTTCACTGGAAGCGTTGCGCCTGGCTTAAAAGTTGTGCGCACGACCCCGTCTTTGCCATCAAGGCGATACGTGACGTTGTAGCCCACCACCTTTTGCGACTTTTCGTTCTGCGTCTTGCAGCGGTGCTCTGTTTTCGTGACGACATCTCGTTGCTGCATGTTCTTCTGCACCTGATTGCCCGCATAGCCCCCGGCTGCCGCTCCGGCAACGGTGGCGAGCGTCTTGCCTTTGCCGCCCCCGACGGCGCTGCCCAACAGGCCTCCAGCAATCCCCCCCACGACGGTGCCGGCGATTCGGTTTTCATCTTTCACGGGCGCCTCATGCTGCACCTGCACATCCTCGCAATGCTCGCGCGGTGTGAACACGGCCTCCGTAATTTCTTTCACCGCCACGACCTCGGCAAGCTTCGGCTTATTCAGTGCCCTGAAGCCAGTGACGCCACTCGCTCCGAGCACCACCACGGCCAGGCCCCCAACCGCAATGCCTTTGAACATTGATTTATCCACGAGCAACTCTCCATCGTTTTCGAAGGCACGATTTTCGTCCCTATTGAGCCGAACTTCAGTGAAATGACGTGTCCGCGAGTCGGCAGTTTCGTGACCAGACCGGCGCAGTGGTCAGTTGCCAGCGCTTCCACGGCATCACGATGGCCCGCGCTGGCATGGCTTCTGGGAACGCGCCGCGTCAAATCTTTTCGCTTCTTTGCTCACCCTCGAACCACAAAGCCTGTGGGTACGAAGGCCACAAACATGCCGTTCACAGCACCGTCGCGAGCCGCGTGCCCTGATCAATCGCCCGCTTCGCGTCGAGTTCACCCGCTCGGTCGGCCCCACCGATCAGGTGGGTTTTCATGCCGGCCTTGCGCAGCGGATCGAGCAGCTCGCGCAGCGGCTCCTGCCCCGTGCACAGCACCACCGTGTCGCATTCGATCAGTTGCCCGTCGCTGTGTTTTTCACCGAAGGTC
The DNA here is from genome assembly GCA_038227445.1 of Burkholderiales bacterium. Lineage (GTDB taxonomy): Bacteria > Pseudomonadota > Gammaproteobacteria > Burkholderiales > Burkholderiaceae_C > LMDS01. The sequence goes on from JBBRPV010000045.1 coordinate 2,287, forward strand.
ACGAACAAGCCCTGTGGCGTGATGCGCTCGTAGTTCAGGCCGCCGATCATCTCGACCTTCTTCATCTGCAGGGCCGCGCGGTGAATCCAGCCGGTGGTCTTTCCCAAGCTCCGGCCGAGCTTGCCGCTCTTGCGCTGCAGCAACGTCACCTGCCGTGCAGGCGGTGCCGGCCGGGGCTGCACCACGCCGCCGCGCACCGTGCCGGGGTCGGCCACGCCCCACTCAGTCAGCCACTCGTGAAGGTTCATCGTTGGCGAATGGCCGGGCGCTGTGACGAGGAATTCGGCCACGTCGAACCCGATGCCGCCGGCACCGACGATGGCCACGCGCGCGCCGACCGCTTTACCGTGCAACAGCACGTCGACATAACTAAGCACGTTCGCGCCATCAGCACCGGGAATTTTTGCGTCGCGCGGCAACACGCCAGTGGCGAGCACAACGTCGTCGAACTTCTTTGCCAGCAACTGCGCGGCCGTGACGCGCGTGCTCAAGTGCAGCTGCACGCCGGTGAGCGAGATGCGGCGGGCGAAGTAGCGCAGCGTCTCGCTGAACTCTTCCTTGCCTGGGATCAGCTTGGCCATGTTGAACTGGCCACCGATCTGCGAGGCCGACTCGAACAGATGCACCTCGTGGCCGCGCTCTGCCAGCGTGGTGGCGGCGGAAAGCCCGGCCGGCCCGGCGCCGACCACGGCCACGCGCTTCTTCATTGCCGTTGCGCGAATCAGCAGCGTGGTCTCGTGGCCGGCGCGCGGGTTCACCAGGCAGCTCGCGAGCTGCGATTTAAAGGTGTGGTCCAGGCACGCCTGGTTGCAGGCGATGCAGGTGTTGATCTCATCACGCCGACCAGCGGCTGCCTTGTTCACGAAGTTTGCGTCGGCCAAGAGTGGGCGCGCCATGCTGACCATGTCGGCGCAGCCTTCTTCGAGAATTGCCTCGGCCACCTCGGGCATGTTGATGCGGTTGCTGGTGATCAGCGGAAGCAAGTAGCCGGCCGCGCGCAGCTCCTTGCGCATCTTTTGCGTGACCCAAGCGAAGGCGCCGCGCGGCACGCTGGTGGCGATTGTTGGCACGCGTGCTTCGTGCCAGCCGATGCCGGTGTTGATGATCGTGGCGCCGGCGTCGGCCACGGCTTTCGCAAGCAAGACCACCTCTTCCCAGCTGCTGCCGTCGGGGATCAGGTCGAGCATTGACAGCCGGTAGATGATGATGAAGTCTGTGCCGGTCGCTTCGCGCACGCGCCGCACGATCTCGACCGCCAGCCGCATGCGGTTCTGATACGAGCCACCCCAGTCGTCGCTGCGCTGGTTGGTGTGTGTGACGAGAAACTGGTTGATGAGATAACCCTCGCTGCCCATCACCTCCACGCCGTCGTAGCCGCCCTCGCGTGCGAGCTTGGCGCAGCGCACGAAAGCCCGAATCTGGCGCTCAATGCCGCGCGCACTCAGCTCACGTGGCGTGAACGGCGAAATTGGGCTCTGAATGCGCGACGGCGCCACGCAGAAGGGCGAATAACCGTAGCGCCCGGTGTGCAAGATTTGCAGCGCGATCTTGCCGCCTTCGGCATGCACAGCTTCGGTCACCAGCTTGTGGCGCTTGGCCCCGCTGCTTGTGCTGAGCGTGCCGGCGAGCGGCTTGGCCCAGCCTTCGATGTTGGGCGCGAAGCCACCGGTCACCATCAGGCCGACGCCACCCCGAGCGCGCTCCGCGAAGAACGCGGCCATTGCCGGAAAGTGCCTTCGGCCGTCTTCCAGGCCGGTGTGCATGCTGCCCATCAACACGCGGTTTTTGAGCGTGGTGAAGCCGAGATCAAGGGGGCTGAGCAGGTGGGGGTAGGGCACGGGCACTTTCGGCGGCGCCCGGCGGGCGGTGGCCACGATCATCGCCGCGAACGGCCTGGCTCGACGCTGCGGGTTTCGCTCCGCTCTGCACAAGAGCAGACCAGCGCCGTCAGCGTGGCGGGTGTGATGACAACCGAGCCGGCGCGCCGCGCGTTGGAAAGGCGTTATCGCGCAGTGGATGGAATGGTTCGCGCCGCACTCGGCATGCCCATGAGCCTGTGGCTCAGCTGCGTCCGAGCAGCTTGCCTTCGGCCAGGGACAGCGGTTCCGGCAGGCCAGACAACACCAGCGTGTCGCCGGCGGTCAGCACCAATGAATCGTGGGGCGCCGTCACGGCGCCGGCCGCGTGCCGGACTGAAACCACCGTCACGCCGACGGCATGCAAGGCCTGGTCGGCCAGCGTCTGGCCCAAGTGGCTGCCCACCGAGGGCAGTGTCACGCTGAGCAATCGAGCGGTCTGAAGTTCGTCGACCGTGTCGTCGTCGGCCCCGTGGAAGTAGCCGCGCAGCAGGCCGTAACGCGCGTCGCGCTGGTCTTGCACCACGCGGATCACGCGCCGCATCGGTACACCCACGAGCGCCAGCGCATGGCTTGCCAGCATCAGCGAACCTTCGATCGCTTCGGGCACGACTTCGGTAGCGCCTGCAGCACGCAGGCGTTCGATGTCGGTGTCGTCGATGGTGCGCACGATCACTGGCACCTTCGGCGCGTGCTCCTGCACCAGGCGAAGAATTTTCAGCGCCGACGACGTGTCGTTGTGACTCACCACGACCGCGCTGGCACGCACCAGGCCGGCGGCCATCAGGCTCTGCAAGCGCGCTGCGTCACCGAAGACCACGCTCTGCCCGGCGGCGGCGGCCTGTCGCACGCGGTCGGGGTCGAGGTCGAGCGCCATGTAGGGAATGCGCTCACCGTCAAGCAGGCGCGCCAGGTTCTGCCCGCTGCGACCGTAGCCTGCGATGATGATGTGGGCCTCGGCGTTGATCGAACGTTTGGCAATAGAGGTCATTGCCACCGACTGCATCAGCCAGTCGCTCGCGCTCAGGCGCATCACGATGCGGTTGCTGTAAAAAATCAGCAGCGGCGTGGCCAACATGCTGAGCACCATGCTGGCCAGCACGGGGCTGAGCCAGCGTGGGTCGATCAGTTGTTGCTCGGAGCCGAGCGTCAGCAACACAAAACCAAACTCGCCGGCTTGCGCCAGGTACAGGCCGGTGCGCAGCGCCACACCCGGAGCGGCGCCGAACAAGCGCGCCAGCGCCGAGACCAGCACGAACTTGGCCAACACAGGCGCCAGCGTCAACAGCAACACCAGACCCCATTGGTCGAGCACCGGCCGCCAGTCGAGCTTCATTCCGATGGTGATGAAGAACAGCCCGAGCAGCACATCGTGGAACGGGCGAATTTCGGTTTCGACCTGATGCTTGTATTCGGTCTCTGCGATCAGCATGCCGGCCACGAACGCACCGAGCGCTAGCGAGAGGCCGAAGTGTTCCGTCAGCCACGCCAGCCCGAGCGTGACGAGCAGCAGGTTTAATACGAACAACTCTTCGCTCTTGCGCCGTGCCACGATGGTGAGCCACCAGCGCATCACTTTTTGGCCGCCGACCAGCAAAACACCCAGCAGCACCGACGCCTTGACGCCGGCCCAGGCGAGCGACGTGGCCATATCGACCCCACCCGAGTTGAGTGCCGGGATCAGCACCAGCAGCGGCACCACTGCAAGATCCTGGAACAGCAGCGCGCCCATCACGCGGCGGCCGTGTTCGCTTTCCAGCTCGAGCCTGTCGGCCATCATCTTGACGACGATGGCCGTGCTCGACATCGCCATGGCGCTACCCAGCACCAACGAGCCGCGCCACGACAGCTCCCAGGGTCGCGCTGTGAAAGAGAACAGCCAGGTCAGCAGGAAGTGCCCGGCCACCGAGCCGGCGATCGTCAGCAGCACCTGCGCCAGGCCGAGGCCGAACACCAGCTTGCGCATGCTCCTGAGCTTGGGCAGGTTGAACTCAAGGCCGATCACGAACATCAGAAACACGACGCCGAACTCGGCCAGGTAACTCACGCTGCCCGAGCCCTTGGCCAACGCCATGGCGTTTGGGCCAATCACCACGCCCACTGCAAGGTAACCCAGCATCGGCGGCAACTTCGCGAGGCGGCACACCACCACGCCGCCGACCGCGGCCACGAGGTAGAGCAGAACCAATTCGAGATTCGACGCCATGGTTGTTGAGGTGCAAGGCTTGTGCCGCAAAAGGCGAAGGCAACGCTGAACAAGTATTCGCAAGGCCCCGCGCCGCGTTTCAGAATCGGCCGCAGGGTGAGACCACTGCCACGGCCCAAGCGATGGCAAAAATTTGCAACGCCGCGAACCACTCAGACGGACGATGCGTGACGGACTTGTTCAGGGTTGCCCGAACCCTAGAATCGGTTGATCCTACTGGACACCCCGCCGACGCCCCGCCCCACCCTGTGCCTGCAAAACCCGCATTCCCCGCCTTCGACGCCGCGCGCGCACTGCAGCTCGCCCGCACCACGTTCGACATTGAAGCGCAGGCCCTGCTCGGCCTGAAAGCGCGCCAAGGCGAAAGCTTTGGCCAGGTCTGCCTCGCGATCCTCGAATGCAGTGGCCGGGTGGTGGTCATGGGTATGGGCAAGAGTGGCCATGTGGGCCGCAAGATTGCTGCAACGCTCGCTTCCACTGGCACGCCTGCGCTCTTTGTGCACCCGGCCGAAGCGAGCCATGGTGACCTCGGCATGGTGACGCCGGGCGACGTGGTGCTGGCCATCTCCAACTCCGGCGAGAGCGATGAACTCGCCGCGATCGTGCCCGCGATTAAGCGCCTCGGTGTCACGCTGGTGGCGATCACCGGCCGGCCAGAGAGCAGCCTGGCTCAGCACGCCGACCTCACGCTGTCGAGTGCGGTCGACCAGGAAGCCTGCCCGCTCAACCTCGCGCCCACCGCCAGCACCACCGCGCAAATGGCACTTGGCGACGCCCTTGCGGTGGCGCTGCTCGATGCCCGCGGATTCCGCGAAGACGACTTCGCGCGCTCGCACCCCGGCGGCAGCCTGGGACGCAAGCTGCTGATCCATGTGCGCGACCTGATGCGCAGTGGCGACGACGTGCCGCGTGTGGCGCCCGACACCCCGTTCACTGACATGTTGCGCGAAATGACCGGCAAGGGCTTGGGATTCACCGCGGTGGCCGACCCCGATGGCCGCGTCCAAGGCATTTTTACCGACGGCGACCTGCGCCGCCTGATCGAACGTGGCGCCGACTTGCGCGCGCTTCGCGCCGCCGATGTGATGCACCCCGGCCCTCGGCTCGTGAGCGCCGACGCGCTCGCGGTCGAGGCGGCTGAAGTGATGGAGCAACACCGCATCACCAGCGTGCTCGTGGTCAGCGCGGGCGGCCTGCTCGTCGGCGCCTTGAACTCGAACGACCTGATGCGTGCCAAGGTGATTTGATGGCCGGCGCATTCCACCCGCCCGCGCTGCAGCACCCGCCCGTATTGCTGCTCAAGGCACAAGGCATCCGCTGGGTGATCTTCGACGTGGACGGCGTGCTGACCGATGGCCGCGTCTACATCAGCGAACGAGGCGAAGAGTTCAAGGCCTTCTCCACGCTTGACGGGCACGGCTTGAGGTTGCTTGCGCAAGCCGGCCTGACGCCGGTCGTGATCACTGGGCGCGACTCGCCCGCTGTGCGCCGGCGGATGAGCGACCTTGGCATAGTGCACGCGGTCTACGGCGCACACGACAAGCTCGCCGCCGCAAACGCCCTGATGCCGACGCTGGGCGGCCTGGGCTGGAGCACGCTGGCCGTGATGGGTGACGACTGGCCCGACCTGCCACTGATGACACGCGCCGCGTTTGCTTGCGCACCGGCCAACGCGCACGCCGAAGTGAAGGCGGTGGCGCATTACGTCACCGAAGCGCGTGGCGGCTTTGGCGCGGCGCGTGAATGCTGTGACCTGCTGCTGATGGGCGCCGGGCGCTACGCCGAGCTCCTTAACGGCCACCTGCAGACGCTGGACGGCACCCCGGCAGGGCGTGCCTGAAAGCCGTGCCGTGAGCAACACGCCCTACTCCCTTGCCGCCCCCGCACCAGCGCGCTCTGCGGTGGTGTCGAGCTGGCCTCGCCGTGTGCTCGACACAGCGTCGGCCTACCTCCCGCTGATGCTGATGGCCCTGCTCGCGCTCGGCACCTGGTGGCTTGTGAAGAACACGCCGCTGTTCGAGATCTCGCGCGCCACTGCGCCGCTGACCCACGAGCCCGACTACACGATGTCGCAATTCATGGTGCAGCGCTTCGGGCCCGACGGTGCGATGCGCGTGCAAATCGAAGGCGACCAAATGCGCCACTACCCCGACACCAACACGCTCGAGATCGACAGTCCGCGCATCCGAGCCATTGGGCCGGATGGGCGTGTGTCGATCGCCACCGCAACGAGTGCGCTGTCCAACGCCGACGGCAGCGAAGTGCAGCTGAGTGGCGGCGCGCACGTGACGCGGCTGGCCACCGCGAAAGACGTGGCGATTGAATTCCGTGGAGAGTTCTTGCACGCGTTCTTGCGGGCCGAGCGCGTCCGCTCGCACTTGCCGGTGGTCGTGACGCAAGGAGCGACCGAGATCCGCGCCGAAGGCATGGCCTACGACAACCTCATCGGTGTGCTTGAGTTCAAGGGCCGCGTTCGTGCGGTGTTCGCTTCGCCCGAGGCGAGGGTCCCTTGAGCGATAAGGCCCGCGGCGCCGGGCTGCCCAAAGTAAGGCCAGCCCCCCCTGGCGGGTCGCTTTCCGTGCTTGGGGAGGGGAGTGTTCCATCCGCTCCGCTGCTGTTCATCACCGGCGCATCGAGTGGCATCGGACAGGCGTTGGCTCGGCGCTTCCATGCGGCAGGCTACCGACTTGCGCTGGTCGCCAGGCGTTCAGTCGAAGTGCAGGCCTGGGCCACGAGCCAGGGGTTCGAGCCGTCCCGCTTTGCGGTCTATGCCGCCGATGTACGGGACATGATTGCCATCGCTGGCGCGGGCCACGCCTGCATCGCCACGCAAGGCCTCCCTGATGTGGTGATCGCAAGCGCCGGCATCAGCATTGGCATGGACACGGCGGTGTTCGACGACCTCGAGGTCATGCGCGCCGTCTTCGAGACCAACAACCTCGGCACCGCTGCCACGTTTCAGCCCTTCGTCAGCGCGATGAGCGCAAGAGGCTCAGGCAGGTTGGTCGGCATTGCCAGCGTCTCGGCGATCCGCGGCTTGCCGGGGCATGGAGCCTACTGCGCCAGCAAGGCCGGCGTGGTCGCGTACTGCGAGAGCCTGCGCGGTGAGTTGCGCGCCAGTGGGGTCAAGGTCGTGACCGTGCTTCCGGGCTACATCGACACGCCGCTGACGCGCAACAACCCGTATGGCATGCCTTTCCTGATGCCGGTCGAGGCCTTTGCTGATCGTGCGTTCTCTGCCATCGTGGCCGGTGAGAGTTACCGCGTGATCCCATGGCAGATGGCCGTGGTGGCCAAACTCTTGCGCTTGTTGCCCAACGTGCTGTTCGACAAGTTGCTCGCCGGCCGCGGCAGAAAACCAAGACAGGAAAAACCCAAAGCATAAAAAAAGCGGTGGGCTGTTGCGCCACCGCTTTTTGTTGTTGAACCGACCGAGGCCGGTTCGAAGTTTTTTTCAGGCCTCAGTAGCCGCCGCGGCTTCCGCCGCCACCGCCACCACCCGAACGGCCACCACCACCACCGCCGTAGCCACCGCCGCCACCACCGCCGGAGCGGCCACCGCCACCACCGCCGTAGCCGCCACCGCCGCCACTAGAACCGCCGCCGAAGCCGCCACCGCCGGAGCGGCCACCGCCACCGCTACCGCCACCACCGCCGTAGCCACCACCACCGCCGCCACCTGGGCGACCGCCACCACCGCCACCAAAGCCACCCGGACGCTCTTCGCGCGGGCGGGCCTCGTTGACAACAATGGCTCGGCCGTCAAGTGACTGACCGTTCATGCCGTTGATGGCAGCTTGCGCTTCCGCGTCAGAGTTCATTTCCACGAAGCCGAAGCCCTTGGAGCGCCCTGTGTCACGGTCCATCATGACCTTGGCTGAAGATACGCCGCCGTACTGAGCAAATGCTTGCTGCAAGTCCTCGTCGCGAACGTTATAGGAGAGATTACCGACGTAAAGTTTGTTGCCCATGGGAGAGCCCCTTTCCAATTCCTGAAGACCATGTGGAGCTTCTACCCATCGTGAACCATTCAAGCGAAGGCGCTGCTTCCATGCACAGATTTGCGAATATAAGTGAATTGACGACCGCTGCGAACATCGCTCGTGCAGAAAGTGTTGTTTTCGAGCGCCCGCTGGGCCCGCCCGAGCCGCGCATAGCGAGCCTGGTGCCGAGCCTGACCGAACTCGTTGTCGCACTCGGCCTTGGCCCGCAGCTCGTGGCCCGCACCGGCTTTTGCATTCACCCGGCCGAAGCGGTGCGGGGTGTGCCGAAAGTCGGCGGCACCAAAGACGTGAACCTGGCCAAGTTGCAAGGTTTGCAGCCCACACACGTACTCGTCAACGTGGATGAAAACCGAATCGACACGGTCGACAAACTCCGTGCCTGGCCCGAGAAGACGGTGCCGCAAATTGTCGTCACTCACCCGCTTGGGCCCGAAGACAACATCGCGCTGATCGAGCAACTGGTGGCCCACTTCGGCCGCGTCGCTGGCGTGCGAGAGCGCGCCGCCGAGCTCACGCTGGCACTCCAAAACGAGCTGGGGCAAACCCAAGCCGACGCCTGGCCCGAGCAGCAGGTGCTGTACCTGATCTGGCGCGAACCGTGGATGACCGTGGCGCGCGACACCTATCTCTCGCGCATGCTGGCCCGCGTCAACATGCTCACGCTGCCCGACGTGCTCGGGGGCGACACCGGCGCCGCCCGCTACCCGGTGCTCACCGGCAGCGAGGCGTGGCTGCCGCAGGTGCAGCGCGTGTTGCTCAGCTCTGAGCCTTACGCCTTTGGTTCGCAGCATCTTGAGCAAGCGCAGCGCCTGTGCCCGAATTCCCGGGTGCAGCTGGTCGACGGCGAAATGCTCAGCTGGTTTGGTGCGCGCGCGGTTCCCGGTTTGCGCTACCTTCGCCAGATGGCCAACGCGGCCTGAAGCCACCTGACAATCAGCCATGGACCTCTACAAACCCCTCATTGCGCTGCTCGCTATCGTCAACCCGATCGGCGTTATTCCCTTCTTCATCCATTTCACACAAGGTTTCGGCCTCGAGGAGCGCGAGCGCACGATCCGCATCGCTGCGTTCAGCGCCTTTGTGGTCATCGCGGTCAGCGCGGTGGCTGGCCTGAAGATCATCGAGTTCTTCGGCATCTCGCTTGCATCGTTCCAGGTCGGTGGCGGCTTGTTGCTGCTGATGTCGGCGCTGCAGATGCTCAACGCGCAACCCGCCGAGGCTCGCCGCGACGACCTGAGCGAAGGCGGCGACAAGGCCCACGCTGGCGCCAGCATCGCAATCGTGCCGCTGACCATTCCGCTGCTCACCGGCCCGGCCACGATCTCCACGATGGTGATCTACGCCGAGAAAACGCAGCACTGGTGGCAGCTCGGGGTGCTGGCACTGTATGGCGTGGTGATTGGCCTCGCCGTTTGGGCCGCGTTCAGCCTCTCGGGCCGCATCGCCACGGTGCTGGGCAAGACCGGCATCAACGTGATGACCCGGCTGATGGGTCTGCTGCTGGCCGCACTCGCGGTCGAGGTGATGTCCGACGGGCTGATCAAGCTGTTCCCGATCCTCGCCGGCAACGTCCGATAAACCTCTGGCCATGACGACCCCGACGACCTATGACTACATTGTCTGCGGCGGCGGAACCGCCGGCTGCCTGCTCGCCAACCGCCTGAGCGCCAACTCCGGCAAGACGGTGTTGCTCATCGAGGCAGGCGGCAACGACGACTACCTGTGGGTGCACATCCCGGTCGGCTATCTGTATTGCATTGGCAACCCACGCACCGACTGGCTCTTTTCTACCGACGAAGAGCCGGGCCTGAACGGCCGCAGCCTGCGTTACCCGCGCGGCAAGTTGTTGGGCGGCTGCAGCAGCATCAACGGCATGATCTACATGCGCGGTCAAGCGCGCGACTATGACGGCTGGGGCCGCGGCGACGGTTTCGGCGCCAACCCCGGCTGGAGCTGGGCCGATTGCCTGCCGCACTTCCTGATGCACGAGGACTTCTACAAAGGCGCCGACGCGTTTCACGCCGCGCCCGGCTTCGACCCCACCGGCCAGCGCAGCGGTGGCGAATGGCGCGTTGAAAAGCAGCGCGTTCGCTGGGATGTGCTCGATGCTTTTTCGCAAGCTGCGCAGCAAGCCGGCATCCCGGCCAGCAGCGACTTCAACCGTGGCGACAACGAAGGCGTGGGCTATTTCGACGTGAACCAGAAAGCGGGCGTGCGCTGGAACGCGACCAAGGCTTTCCTTCGCCCGGCGCAGCGCAAGCGCCAGAACCTGCAGGTCTGGACAGGCGCACAGGTATCCCGCGTGCTGCTCGAAGGAGGCCGCGCGGTTGGCATTGAAGCGCTACCGGCCGAGGGTGGCGCGCCGGTACAGGCGCGGGTCGAGGGCAGCGGCGGTGAACTGATTCTGTGTGCCGGCGCCATCAGCACACCACAGTTGCTGCAGCTCTCGGGCATTGGCCCGGCCGCGTTGCTGCGGTCGCACGGCATCAAGGTTGAGCACGCGCTCGAAGGGGTGGGCACCAACCTGCAAGACCACCTGCAGATTCGCGCGGTCTACCAAGTCGAGGGCGTGAAGACGCTCAACACCATGGCTAACTCGCTGTGGGGCAAGGCGATGATCGGCCTCGAATACGCGCTCACACGCAGAGGGCCGATGAGCATGGCGCCTTCTCAACTCGGCGCTTTTACGCGCAGTGACCCCGGCCTCGCCCACGCGAACCTTCAGTACCACGTGCAGCCGCTCTCGCTCGACGCCTTCGGCCAGCCTCTGCACGCCTTCAACGCTTTCACTGCGAGCGTGTGCAACCTGAACCCGACAAGCCGCGGCGCAGTGAAGATCCGCTCGGCGCGCGCGGCCGATGCGCCTTCCATCGCCGCGCGTTACCTCAGCACCGATGAAGACCGCCTGATCGCCGCCAACAGCCTCCGCCTCACGCGCAACATCGTCGGCCAATCAGCACTCTTGCAATACAGGCCACGCGAAGTCAAACCCGGCGTGCAGTACCAGAGTGACGAAGACCTCGCCAAGCTCGCCGGCGACATCGGCACCACGATCTTCCACCCCGTCGGCACCGCAAAGATGGGCCCGGCGGCCGACCCCATGGCTGTGGTGGATGCGCGCCTGCGCGTGCACGGTGTGCACGGCCTGCGCGTGGTCGACGCGAGCGTGATGCCGACCATCACAAGCGGCAACACCAATTCGCCAACGCTGATGATCGCGGAGCGGGCGGCCGCGTGGATTTTGGCGGGCGCCTGATGGTTGATAACATCGTGCCGCCGCCCGAAACCTGCCAGGAATTACGATGAATCACATCAGCAAGTGCCTCGCCTCTGCCGTGCTGTTGATTGCCGCGCTGCCGGCCTTTGCGGCCAGCATCGCCACCTCGTCGGCGTCCGAAAGCTCCACCACCTCGGTGGGCAGCGTCTCGGGCTCAATCCAGAAGTCGAGCGCTGCTTCGTCGAAACCGCCCACGCCTTTGCTGGCGGGTGACTACCGCGTGGTCGAGGTCACGCTGCTGGCCAATCGGCCGGACACGCGGGGCATGAGGCTTCAGTCGCTGACCGACGCGAGCGCCGAAGGCGAGTTCCTGCTCTTCGTGCCGCAGGAGGTGCTGGCCCGCGGCGCGCTTGCACCAGGCCAGGTCGTCACGGCGCGCGAGCGCCCCTACGGCATCGAGTTCTCGGTCGCGGCGACCCAAGAGGCCTTTTTCCTCGTGCTCGCGGACGATTGGTACCGTGAGCTGCAAAGCAACGCCGTCACCCTCTGAGGCGTGCACCACCGCGCCTGTCGTCTGCGCTCGTGCCTGCTGATTGGCCTTGCGACTTGCGCGCCTTGGCTGGCAGCACACGCCAGCGTGATGCGAACCTGCGACCAGCCCGAGCGGCTGAGCCCGGCGCGCCAAGACACCCTGTTGCGCTTCGGCGGCATCGTCAAGGATGAGCTGGAAAAGTCGGGCCAGCGGGTCGCACTGATTTCGCGTTCCGGCCTAGACCTGAGCCGCTTTGCAGTGCGTTATTCGCATGCTGGGGTGAGTCTTAAATCGAGTGAGAACACCCCGTGGTCGGTGCGCCAGCTCTATTTCGCGTGTGACGAACAACGCCCCCGCATCTTCGACCAGGGCATGTCCGGCTTCGTGCTGGGCCTGAACGAAGCGGCGCTCGGCTACGTCTCCATCGTGTTTTTGCCCGAACCACAAGCCAGCGAACTTGAGCGCGCCGCGCTTGACAACCGCCGGGCGCTGCAACTGCTGAGTCCGGCCTACAGCGCCAACGCGTATCCGTTCAGCCTGAAGTACCAAAACTGCAATCAGTGGCTCATGGAGTTGCTGGCCACCACCTGGGGCCGGCTCGAAGACGGCGCGCTACCGGCGCGCGCGCAGGCCCAGGGCTGGTTGAAGGACAAGGGCTACACACCGACCGTGATGGCCGTGGGTTCGCGGCCGCTGATGTGGCTCGGCGCCTTTGTTCCCTGGGTGCACAGCGATGACCACCCGGAAGACGACACCGAACAGTCGATCTACCGCGTCAGTATGCCGGCCTCGATTGAGGCTTTCGTGCGCGCCCAGGTGCCGGGCGCCACGCGCGTGGAGCTGTGCCACACCGAGCGGCAGGTCGTGCTCCGGCGTGGGTGGGAAGCGATCACCGAAGGCTGCGTGGCGGGCGCGCAAGACACGGTCATCATGCTGGAGCCGTAGGCGCGAACCGCTCAGGGTGCTGGCACGTGGTATCGGCTCGTGATGCCGCACGGCGCTGGGCTGCCAACGGGCACGGCGTTGTGAACTCCCCGTAACCCGCTGCTGCGATAGGCTTGCGGCAGCGTGCAAATCGCTAAAAACTGTCAACGAAAAGGCCATGCCATGCCCGAACAGACTCTCAAAATTGTCCCGGTATTCACAACCGATGATCAGGCGTGGATGCGCCGTGAAGGCGTGCCGGTGCCGCCTTTCTGGCAAGGCCACACGGTGGCGCCGGCTCAGGGCGACGTGCTGCGTATCGGCGGCCGGCAATTCGTAATACAGGCGCGGGTGTGGGAACAAGTCGGCACACTGCCGACGCTGCGCTTGTACCTCGGCAGCGGCCACGCGCAGAGCGACACGACCTTCGGCTAAAGCAATTCTGAACGCGCCCCGCGGGTGGGTGGCGGGTTGCTGCGGCCTGAAAAATACGCGTTCATTCGCTGCGTCAGTGCGTCGACCTTGGGCGCATCGCTTGCTGGTTTGAGTTCGCCAGCGAGCGCGCCTTGCACCAGCCGAGACAGTGTTTGCGCGTGCGGCGTGATCGGGCCGAAGAACAGCGCGTGATCGCCACGTGTGATCAACAGGGTCGGGAAATTCTCCACGTCGACATCGCCGAGCAGCTCGGCCTCGTCTTCGATGTCAATCCGCGCGAAAACGGCCCGCGTGCTGAAGACCAGTGCCGCATCGTCGAACAGCGCGGAGTAGTCGCGGCACACACCACACCACGAAGCGCACAGACAAATCACGTGCAAGACATGTTCCATGGCGCGCAGTGTGCCTTGTGCCGCTTCAAGGGGCTGGCGTCAGCCTCGGCACGGCAGTGCGCCGAGACTTTTGTCGCGCGGCAGCGCGTGGCTTGGCTCAGGACAGCAGCTGCTTGCGCGCGCGGTGAATCCGCACGAAGAGGTTTTCTTCGCTGATGCCGAGTTCGCGGCAAACGTCCTCGGTCGACTGCTCTTCCAGTACGCGCAGGCGCATTGCATCACGCAGGCCGGGCGGCAGCGCTTCGATGCGCTGCAGTGCGAGCATCAGCAGCTGATGTTGCTCGGCGATCTCGTCGGGGCGCGGCTGCGGGCACTCAAGGGCCAGCACACCGCTGTCGTCGCCATCGCCATCGCCATCGAACGACTCGAAATTGACGCTGCGGCGCACCATGTCGACGATCTTGTTCTTCAGCACCGCCGTCAGCCACGAGCGCAGCGCGGCACGACCGGCGAAGACCGCCCGGCCCGAGAGCACGGCTTCGAAGACGTCGTGCACCACGTCCTCAGCCATCAGCGGGTCGCGCAGCTTGCGCTGGGCGAAGCGCACCAGGTAGCCCCGGTGCTCGACCATCTCGGCCCAGCTCACGGTTGGCGTGAAACCGGTCTGGAGTGCTGGGCTCAGGGCATTGATACTGGTGGTGTTCATGGTGCTTCCCGGGGTGTTTGTCGGTAAGTGAAGCTTGACCCGCTCACCTCGCGCCCACCTCACCAAAGCTCACAGGATGATCACATTTGTGTAATGCGAGCGTCCAGAACACGACAATCGGGGCATGCAACCGAACCGCTCTGCCCACATCCTGGTTGCCGAAGACCAGACCGACATTCGCGAGCTTCTGGTGATGAACCTGCGCAGCGCCGGCTACGAGGTCTCGGCCGTGGGCGACGGGCGCGAGGCGCTCGAGCGCTTCTCCGAGCACCCCAGCGACCTGCTGATCCTCGATTTGATGATGCCGCGTATGGGCGGGCTGGAAGTCTGCAAGGCACTGCGTGCCCAAGGCAGTGCCGCGCCGATCTTGATGCTCACCGCCAAATCCACCGAACTCGACCGTGTGCTTGGCCTGGAGCTGGGTGCCGACGACTACCTCACCAAACCTTTTTCGCTGGCCGAACTGCTGGCGCGTGTGAAAGCGCTGCTGCGCCGTGCTGACCTGCTGGCAGTGGCGCAGGCCAGCGCGCAGGCGCTTGGGCAAAAAGGTGCAAACGTTATCCGCAACGGCGAGCTCGAGATTCTTCCGGCCAAGCGCCAGGTGCGTTACCGCGGCGAAGTGCTCGATTTCACCGCTCTCGAGTTCGACCTGCTGCTTCACTTCGCGTCGCACCCAGGCCACGTGTTCTCACGCGCGCAGCTGCTCAACGCGGTGTGGGGCTACACGCATGACGGCTACGAACACACTGTCACGACCCACATCAACCGCCTGCGGGCCAAGCTCGAGGCCGATCCGATGCGGCCCGAGTTGATCCTCACCGCCCGAGGTGCCGGCTACAAGATGCGCGACCTCGTCTAGGGCCGGTTGAGGCCATGACCGTTCGCTTCAAGCTCGCCCTGACGATCTTCGCCACCGGCATCCTCACGGCGCTGCTGGTGGTTGTGACCGTGGTCTACGCCTTCCAGCGCTTTGAGCACGAAACCGCGTACCGCCGCGGCAGCGCCTTCTTGGAGCGCGTGGTCGCCAATTACGAAAACCTGTTCGAGTTGTACGAGCGCCGGCCCGACGAGTTCCCGGGCTGGCTAAGCAACATGGTGCTGTTTGAGCCCGACAATCAGCTCTACCTGCTCGACACCAAAGGTGGCGTTCTGGCCAACAGCGGCGCGCCGCTGCCGCCGGGCTTCAAGGTGGCGCTGCCTCCGGTGCTGCGGGCGATCGGCCAGAAAGACGCTGACTACGTGATGGGCGACGACCCCGAGCGCATGGACACCACTGCCGTGATCGCGGTGCAGCCCGTGTACCGCCCTGTGATCCGCCAGGCAGCCCCGGTGGTCGGTTACCTCTACCTAGTGCTGCACACACAGCAGCTGCCTGAAGGCCGCTGGGCCGCGCTGCGCAGCAGCTTCGCGCGGCCAGTGATGTGGCTTGTCGCCACCGTGATCGCGGTCACCACCTTGCTCGCGGTGCTGATCATCGTGTCGGTCACGCGGCCCTTGCGGCGCCTGACCGGCGCGCTGTCACTGATTTCGCAGCGCGGGTTCGAAGACGGTCTGGCCAGTGCCAAGAGCCTGCTGCCCAAACGCACCCGCGACGAGTTCGGTCAGCTCACTGCGGCCTTCGAAATGATGCTCGAACTGTGCCTGCGCCAGTGGAGCGAGCTGCGTCGGCTCGATCACTTCAGGCGCGAAGGCGTGAGCAACCTCTCGCACGACCTGCGCTCGCCGCTGACGGCGACCGTGGCCTGCCTTGAAACGCTCGATGGCCGCTGGTCTGTTGAACCCGGCGCCGGTCGAGTAGACGAGCGGCGCCTGATAGAGATCGCGCTACGCAATGCCCGAAACGCGGCGCGCCTGGTGCAGTCGCTGGGCGACCTGTCCAAGCTTGACGAGCCTGAATTCAAGCTTCGTCTCGAAGCGACCGATGCCGGTGAGTTGCTCGACGACATTTGCATCCGTTTTGCTGAGCGCGCCGGCAAACAGGGCGTGGTGCTCCAGGCTGAACATGGTGGCGAGCCGCCGTTCGCGTGTGTCGACGTGGAATTGTTCGAGCGCGCCATCGCCAACCTGGTCGACAACGCCCTCAAGTTCTGCCCTGCAGGCGCCCGCATCACCATGGCGGCCGCAGTCGATGCCGGCTGGATCCGGGTGCGCGTGGCCGACACGGGCCCGGGCATCGCCGCCAACGACCTGCCGCACTTGTTCGACCGTTTCTACCAGAGCCGCCAGAGTGTGGCGCCCGCCACCGGCGAGGGCGGCAAGGGCTTGGGCTTGGCCATCGTCAAGCGCATCGCCGAACTGCACGGCGGCGCCGTGGCGGTCACGAGCCGGCTCGGGCGGGGGACAGAAGTGGTGCTTTCAGTGCCTTGTGTCGCGACTTGATGGCGCCTGGCCTGCGCCGCAGCCTGCCGGGAAACCCCTGGTGCGGCGGGAGCGGCGCCCGCCTAGAGTCGCGGTGCTCGCGGCAGGCACCAGCATGGTGCCTCGCAGGACGGGGCGGAGGAGACAAAAGCAGTACCGGCGGCCGCCCGAGTGGCCGAGCAACGACGAAACACACAGGCCGCGGCGCACGCCGCACAAGGCCGAAGAAAAAATTTCGAAGGGCGCCAGGCCGAGCTTGGTGCCCTTTGCCAATTCCAGGCCAAACCGGTTGGAAATGAAGGTTAAGTGCCGGCCTGTTTAGTGTTTCGGGCCGGCGCCGGGAGCCTAGTATCAGTCGCACCATGCCTATAGATCCTGAACTCCGATCGCTCAACATCGACATTCCTGCCCAGCCAGAGGCGCTGGTGAAGCTGTCGTTGTTGCTGTCCGAAAACCAAGTCAACCTGAACGCTGTCAGCGCGCTCATCGCGTCAGACATGGCACTGGCTTCGGCCGTTCTGAAGGCGGTGAACTCCTCGCTCTACGGGCTGCGCGGCCGCGTGGCGACCGTGCAGCAGGCCATCACCTACCTGGGAACGCGGGAAGTCGCTTCGGTTACTTTCGAAATGGGCTTGCGCGCGGTGTTCCCGCACGCTCCCGAGCTCGAGCCGATGTGGGAACGTGCCAGCGTGCGTGGCTTGTTGATGGGCCGCATCGGCCAAGCCCTGAACGTTGACCCGTGGGCTGCGCACTCGGCTGGCCTGTTCGAGGAATGTGGCAAGGCGGTGCTGTTCCGCCACGCCACCGAGCGTTACCGGCCGATGCTGGCCCAGGCCACCGACGACGAAGAATTGCTGATGCTGGAACACGACGAGTTCGGCGTGAGCCACGACGCGCTCGGCGCCGCCCTTTGCGAGAGTTGGGGCCTGGCCGCGCACGCCGTGGCCAGTGTGCGCTTCCATGTGATCGTCAACGCCACGAGAGAGCTGCCGATGCAGCTGCAGCGGCGCGCCATCTGCGCACTTTCGGCGCTGGCCTACGCGCTGATGACCGACCCGGAATCGCTCGAAGACGTGGCGCTCAAGGTCGCTCCGCAGGCCGACCTCGACCCGACCCTCGTGTTGCGCGGCGCCCGCAAAGTGCAACAGCAAATCGAGGCCGCGGTCGCACGCGAACAAACAACCTGATCCCGCGCGCCCGGTGCCAACGTTCGGCGTCATCTCGCGTTCGGCGCGGCGGTCGGGCAGCAGAGCCCGTGAAGGACGCCGGCGCCAAGGCCGATGACCCCCATTCGACGGCCGAGTCGCCACTGCCGCGCGGCGTCGATACGGTGGTGCTGAAGCCCACAGGCCTGCCTCCCGTACCTGTGCCCGAGGTACTCGAACAGCGCGGCGTGGCGGTGCAGCTGGTCAATCCGCGGCAGATGAAATACCCGCGAGGGTGCAAGTGCCACCTGCAGAAACTCCCTGCGTGGCTGGAAAAGCGGATGAGCCCTGGGGCGGTAGACCACCAAAAGCAAAGTGCCTCGGCACTCGGTGAGGTCTACCGCCGACTGTGACCACAAATTTATGGCGCGGTGATCGGCATCGCGCAGAACGCCAACCGCGGCAGCAACGGAAGCGACAAAGCCTCGGGCACCTGTTGCGCGACTCTGCCGTGTGAGGCACCCCACCAGGTAGTCCCACCCTTGGCGAGCTTGGCGTGATGCCCTACCGTGAAGGTTGAACGCGGCGCAATCCAGCTGCCGCAACCGTACCAGGAGTTGCCAGATGCCAACTGCCGACCCCGTCAGCGCCGATGCACTTGCCCTTCAGCGCCTGTACCACTGGGAGCAAACCGCCCCGAACTGGACGCTGCTGACCCAGCCGCTGGGCGGCGGCGCGGTGCGCGACTACACCTGGGCGCAGGTGATGGACGAAACCCGCCGCATGGCCGCGCACCTCAAGGGCCAGGGTTTCGAGCCTGGCTCGCGCATTGCGATCCTGTCGAAGAACTGCGCGCACTGGCTGATGTGCGACTTCGCGATCTGGATGGCCGGGCACGTCTCGGTACCGCTCTACCCGACGCTGGCCGCCGAAACGATCCGCCAGATCCTTGTGCACAGCGAGGCCAAGCTGCTGTTCGTCGGCAAGCTCGTTGGCTGGGAGGCCATGAAACCCGGTGTGCCCGAGGGCCTGCCCTGTATCGGCATGCCGCTCGCGCCGCCCAACCACTGCACCTCGTGGGAAGGCATCGTCGCGGCCACGCCGCCGCTGGCTGGCAACCCGGTACGAGACGGCAACGAGCTCGCAACCATCATGTACACCTCGGGCACGACCGGCATGCCCAAGGGCGTGATGCACAGCTTCGCCACCTTTGCCTGGTCGATCAACTCGGCGCTCAAGCGCGTGCCGATCAACCGCCAGGCACGCATCCTTAGCTACCTGCCGCTGGCCCATGTGGCCGAGCGCGCGCTGGTCGAGCACGCGATGCTGGCGACGAGCATGCACGTGTACTTCGCCGAAAGCCTCGAGACCTTCACCAAAGACCTGCAGCGCGCCCGGCCCACGGTGTTCTTCTCGGTGCCGCGCCTGTGGGTCAAGTTCCAGCAGGGCGTGAGCGCAAAGATGCCCCCCGACAAACTGAAGCGGCTGCTGAAGATCCCGATCCTGCGCGGCATCGTGCGCAAGAAGATCCTCACCGCGCTGGGCTTGCAAGAGTGCAAGTTTGCCGCCGGTGGCGCTGCGCCCATGCCACCCGAGCTGCTGGCCTGGTACGCGAACCTCGGCCTGCCCATCATCGAGGTCTACGGCATGACCGAGAACTGCGGCGTCTCGCAGGCCACGGTGCCCGGCGTGCAGCGGCCCGGCACCGTGGGCAAAAACCAAGATGGGGTGCAAAGCCGCATCGACCCGCAGACCGGCGAAATCCTGATGACGAGCCCCGGCGTGATGCTCGGCTACTACAAGGAACCCGAGCTGACGCATGAGGCCTTCACCGCAGACGGCTGGCTGCGCACGGGCGACAAGGGTCGGCTCGACGCCGAAGGCAACCTGATGATCGTCGGTCGTGTGAAAGACCTGTTCAAGACCAGCAAGGGCAAGTACGTGTCGCCGTCGCACATCGAAGACATGCTGGTGATGAACAGTGCGGTTGAGGCTTGCGTCGTGACTGGGGCCGGCCTCGCCCAGCCTCTGGGAATCGTGATTCTCAACGCGCAAGCCGCGCAGCGTGCCGGCGACGCCACAGAGCGCAAGGCGATGGAGGTCTCGCTTTCGGCCCACCTCAATGCGCTGAACGCGCGGCTCGACCCGCACGAGCAGCTCGACTGCTTGGTGGTCGTCAGCAAACCCTGGACGGTCGAAAATGGCTTCATCACGCCGACCTTCAAGGTCAAGCGCAACCGGATCGAAGAGGCCTACGGCCCGCTGTTCGAGCGCTGGACTTCCCCGCACCAACCGGTGGTCTGGTATCAGGGCTGAGGTCGCGAGATCAGGCGAGAGGGGCGATGGCGAAAGTGCCGTGGATCACCTCGATGAGCTTGCCCCATCGTTCGGTGTACTGGATGAAGGTCGCGCTCGAACGGGTCTGTCGTGTACCGAATGAAGCAGGCGATGGGCGTGCGGTAAAGCATTGGTTGAAGGCTGGCATTGATCGCCCGAGCGTGCCCACTGAGGGTTCGTTTGGGCCTGCCCCTCCCAAGGCTTGCGGGTCGTCAGCTTCACGCCCAAAGGCGAACCCGCGTTTCGCGCCTTGTTCGCAGCGGCTTGACACCGGCGTCGCGCTTCGGCGCATGCTGCGCAGCGTAAAGTCGAGTCCCCAGGCCCCACCGCACCCATGACCGAAGCCCCCCGCCACCCGCGCCCCGCCATGAGCTGCGTGGTTCCTGCTTTCAACGAAGCTGCCAACCTTGAGCCAATGCTGGCCAGCCTGACGTCCCAGCTCACGGCGCTGACCGACCGCTGGGAAGTCATCGTTGTCGACGACGGCAGCAAAGACGCTACGCAGGCCGCGATGGCGCCCTGGCTCGTGCGTCCCGGAGTGCGGTATGTGCGGCTGTCGCGCAACTTCGGAAAAGAAGCGGCGCTGACCGCTGGCATCGACCGAGCCGCAGGCGAGGTCGTGTTGCTGATGGACGCCGACCTGCAACACCCCGCCTCTCTGGTGCCCGAGATGCTCGCCGCGTGGGTGGGTGGTGCCGACATGGTGTGCGCAGCGCGCGCGTCGCGCGCCGACGAAAGTGTGGCCAAGCGGCTTGGCACGGCGCTGTTCTACGCCTTGGTCAACCGCGACCCGGCGGTGGAAATCCCGGTCAATGCCGGCGACTTCAGGCTGATGGATCGGCGCGTGGTCGACGCGCTCAAGTCGCTGCCGGAACGCAACCGTTTCATGAAAGGCCTGTACGCCTGGGTCGGCTTTCACAACGTGATCATTCCCTACGTGCCGAGCGAGCGCCTCGCCGGCCACACCAGGTTCTCGATGCGTGGCCTCGCGCGGCTGGCTTTCACGGGCGTTACCGCGTTCACCAATGCGCCGCTGCGCTTGTGGAGTGCGCTCGGCGTGGTGATCGCGCTGTTCGCGCTTTGCTTCGGCGCCTGGATCGTGATCGAACACTTCATGTTCGGCAGCGACGTACCCGGCTGGGCCACGCTGGTCACTGGCATGGCGTTTTTCAGCGGCGTGCAGCTGCTATCGATCGGCATCCTCGGTGAGTACGTCGGCCGCATCTTCGACGAGGTCAAGCAGCGCCCCGTTTACGTTGTCGGCCTCGAGGCCGGCCGCGGCGCTATCGCCTCGCCTGTGGAGCCGCACGCATGAGCCCACCCGAAGCGGCGCGCGCGCCCACGCGCACGCTGGGTCTGTGTGCCGACGACTTCGGTTTGGCGCCCGGCATCTCGGCCGGCATTGCCCGATTGGCGCTGGCCGGGCGCCTGACCGCGATCTCGTGCATCACCAATTCGCCGCACTGGGAGGCCGGCGCGCCTCTGCTGGCAACGCTGCCGGCCTCGGTCGAAACGGGTCTGCACATCAACCTGACTGAGGGCCGGCCGCTGAGCGCGCGGCTCGCCAAGCTTTGGCCACGTTTGCCGGCGCTGCCGGTGCTCATCGTGCGCGCCCATCTCGGGTTGTTACCACGCGCCGAACTGCGCAGCGAAGTGCACGCGCAGCTCGCGGCCTTTCGTGATGCCACCGGCGCAGCGCCGAGGTTCATAGACGGCCACCAGCACGTGCACCACTTGCCGCTGCTGCGAGACATCATTCTCGACATGGTCGAACACGTGCAGCCGCTGCCAGCGCTGCGCAACACGGGGTCGGTGCGCGGCCCGGGCTCGGGCATCAAACGCTGGTTGATCGAACACACCGGCGGCCGTGCGCTGGCGCGTGGATTGAGCCAGCGCATGCTGCTGCACAACCCGGCGCTGCTCGGTGCCTACGGTTTCGTCGACCCCGACTACCGCGCCTTGATGCAGGGTTGGCTCGCTTCGCTGCCGCGCGAAGGCGGCTTGGTGTTTTGTCACCCTGGCGAAGTGGCCGCTGGCGACCCACCCGACATGATTGCCGCTGCCCGAGTGCGCGAGCTCGCCTACCTCGGCAGTGAAGCCTTTTCGCAAGACCTGGCCGCGGCGAAGGTCACGCTCGGGTCCGTCTGGCAGGGCAACGCAGCGCCCGGCGCCTAGGCCGGCTTTTCGAGTTGTGCGAAACGCAGCTCTAGAGCTGAAGCGGCACGCGCTTTAGCGGAAAGTCCAGAGCCGGTTGACGGCGAAGGTCAGCACCAAGCTCAGTCCGGTGGCGAGCGCCTGCGCCAGCACGTAGTGCAGGCCAACCCGCACACCGAGCGCCACCACCGCCATGCCGAGCGCGGCACCCACCAGCGCCGTGGCCTGAAAGCGCGGCCACGAGGCGCGCAGGTCGCCGCGGTGCGCGAACGTGAACCAGCGGTTGCCCACGTAGGCGAGCTGCGCGCCCACGCCTGCACCGAAACCCGAAGCCAGCCACGCCGGCCAGCCAAAGCCCTCCACGCACCACACCAGCAGCGCGTAGTGCAAGGCGGTGGCGACTGCTCCGACAGCCGTGTAGCGCAGAAAGTGCCGCATGCTGCCCCGGCGTTTCAGGGGCAAGCGTGCAACGTGGCGCGCCAAAGCTCGGTGCGGCCGTCGGCAAACGTGCTCGTCACACCTGAGAGCGCAGCGACTTGTCTCGAATTGCCCGGGGACACGACTAACCACACCGTGCCCGTGCCGCACAGCAGTGCATCAAGCTGACCCAACGGGTGCAGCAGCTCACGCCCAAGCGCAGGGGCGAAGCGTGCGGCATCAAACACCTCCTTGCGCCAGTTGTCACGCGTGGGCAAGGCCGGGTCGGCCCAGTCGCCGGCAATGACAACCGGCGACTTCAGGCGCGCATAGAAGGGCAGGTCGTAGAGGTACTGGTCGACCATCACCACGCGGTCGGTCGGTGCCATTTGTGCAGCGAGTGCCAGCGCTGCGGTGCGGTTCGACTTTGGCGCCTGCCACGCGAACCCGGCGACGATGGCCACGCACGCCGCGGCTGACACGCCCATCACCCAAGGCCATGCGCGGCCACGGCCCTGCACGACTGGCAGCGCCAGCAGCATGCACCACGGCGCGATGGCCGGCAGCACGTAGCCCACCAACTTCGAGCTCGGCAGCGAGAAGAACCCGACCACCGCCACCACCCACCACGCGCACAGGCCAATGCGCGCTCCGCGCTGCGCGATGGCCCGACGCGACGCTTGCGGCAGCCAAGTGCTCCAGGGCAGTGTGAGGGCCGGCAGCACGACGATGAAAAACCAAAACGGGTGCGCGTTGTTGAAGTTCGACTGCGAGAAGCGGCGGAAATGCTGCTCCATGAAGAAGTAGTCGAAGAAGCCGGGGTAACGCATCTGCATGGCGATGAACCACGGCGCCGCGACCAGCGCGAACGCGAGCAGGCCCAGTGGATGCAGCAGCCTGAGCATCTGGCGCCAGCGCCCTTGCGCGAGCAGCCATGGGCCGATGATCAGGGCGGGCAGCACGAAGCCGATCAGGCCCTTGGCCAACACCGCCAGCGCACACGCTACCCACGCCGCCACCAACCAACCGAGCAGCACTCGCGGCGGTTCGTCGAGCGCGCGCGCGAACGCCAGCACCGCGGTGGTGATCAGGCCAGCGACGAGCATGTCGTGGTTCGCGTACTGCGCGCCGATGAAAAAGAACGGGCAGGTCGCCAGCATGCCGAGCGTGATGGCCGCAGCGCGCACACCGTGCCAGCGTCGCGCCGCAAAGAACAGGCTGGCGCCGAGCAGCCAGGCGCCCAGCATCGACGCAAAACGCGCCGTGAACGCGTTGCTGCCGAAGAGCTGCATCGCCGCCATGTCGAGCCAGTAGAACAATGGCGGCTTGTGGAAGAACGGCAAACCGTTGAGCGTGGGCACGAGGCCGTCGCCGAGCAACATCTCGCGCGCGACGTTGGCGTAGCGGCCTTCGTCGGGCAGCAGCAGCGGGCGCCAACCGAGCGTGGCCACAAGCCACAGCGCGAACACGCCAAGCAGCAGGGGTGCCGAGCCAAGCCGCGCAGGCCAAGGCGCGGGCGCGGGCGCGGGCGCGGGCGCGGAGCCAGGGTCGTTCAGGGAAGAGGGCATGAAGGCAGGGGCGTTCGGGCACGGGTTTGGCGGGCGCCATTAGACCATTCGCCCAACGCGCAAAGCTGGCATGCCGGCGGGTCCAACACGAGCCGTTCAGCGTTGCTTTAGCATCGATCAATGAATGCCGCTTCCACCACATTGACCGCGTTGCCGCTGTTCCCCTTGCAGGCCCCGCTATTTCCCGGTGGCTTGCTGGCGCTGCGCATTTTCGAAGTGCGTTACCTTGACATGATCAGCCGCTGCCACAAGGCCGGCGAACCGTTCGGCGTGGTTTGCCTGAGCGAAGGCAGCGACACGCGCCGCCGGGCGAGCGGCATGGCGGACAGCAAGCCCACCGGCGACGGTTTTGCCCGCGAAGCGTTTTATCCCGTCGGCACGCTGGCGCGCATCACAAAATTCGAGCGCCCGCAGCCGGGGCTGATGATGATTGGCTGTGTGGGCGCGCAGCGCTTTCGGGTTCAGCGCAGTGAGCAGCTCAAACACGGCCTCTGGGTCGCCGACGTGGAGTTGCTCGACAACGACGCCCAAGTGCCGCTGCCCGACGACCTGCGCTTCACACGCGAGGCCTTGCAAGGTCTGGTGCGCAACATTGAACTGAGCATCGAACAGGGTGCTGAGCAACGTGGCGAAGCCGGTTTTGAGATGCCGCTGCGCAAGCCCTACCTGTGGGACGACTGCGGTTGGCTCGCCAATCGCTGGTGCGAGCTGCTGCCGCTGCAGCCCGAGCTGAAGCACCGTTTCATGTCGCTCGACAGCCCCGTGCTGCGACTCGAACTCGTGGCCGACACGCTGGGCCAGATCGGCTTCACGCTGCCGGGTTGAGGCGCCGCCATCGGTGCTGACGGTGCTGACGCAGCACTTGAGCGCGTGGCGCCTGCATTTGCCGTTCGCCAACCCGTGCGTGGCGCGTTGGCGTTGCGGCGTGACAAGCGGCTGTTGTCACTGTGCGTGGTCGGCATGGCGGCCGTGGTCGGTCCGCATGGAACATATTGCATGTGCCAACCCCCGTGAAAGCCGAGCACCTGAGTGCGCGAAAACGCAGTGCCACAAGGTGTCGCCGTGGTGGTTCTCAGCACTTGCCCGAAGCTGACAGAGTGGCGAAAAAGAAGGGGAGCGGGACAGATATTGCCGGGGCTTGCTCTCGACTCCCCCCGCGCCTGCCCGCTCCCCTGTGGACCAGAGGCGTCCAGGAAAGTGGTCTAACGAAAACTCGTTTCAGCGTGCGCCGCAGGCCCGCTGGAACAAGAAAAGTTGGGCCGGTGCGCGGCTGCTTTGCAACACGTGCGACGTGCTCGGCGGCAGGCCCGCCAAGGGGGTGCGCCGCAATACGCCGGGCTTCAGGCTGACGCCAACAAGTGGGGTGAGTGCGCGCGGAGGGGCCATGGTGTGTTCTCCTTGAGACTCATTGGCCTGCGCCGGGCCCATGCTCGCTTGGCGCGAAAGCCGCGAGTGGGCCGGTCACCGGCAAAAAAATGCTTGCTGCGCGGCCAACCCAACCCGACAGGTCCATCGCCGTTGGCAAGCACGCGCAGGCGGGTTGAGTCAGGCGCAAAACCGACGAGGCGCCGCTGCGGCAGCTCGGGCCCTTGGGCCGCGCGCGTCGTGCGGGAGGAGTGGCGCGGGTGCGGATCAGCGGCATGGCAACGACGTCCTGGTAAGCGGGTTTTGGCGCGGGCTTCGTGGGTTTGGGCTCGAAGTCTCCGTGTCACCCTCTCCGCAACCTCTGTGCCACGCTGGCGTGCGAATCGACTTGCGATTTTTCTCACGTTCCGAGGCGCGAAGCGCCATCCGCCACTGTCGAAACGCGGCCTAGCAGTAAGCAAACGCTTACGGCCCTGACTTGTTTGGTCGGGGCCAGTCGTTACGCGGCCGGTGTGTACCCGCGCGGAATGGCCGCGAGCAGCCGGCGCGTGTACTCCTGCTGTGGCGCGTCGAGAATCTGCGCCACGCTGGCCTGCTCGACCACTTCGCCGTCTTTCATCACCAGAACCTCGTCGGCCATAAAGCGCACCACCGCCAGGTCGTGGCTGATGAAAATGTAGGCCAGGCCGAACTCGTCTTGCAGATCGCGCAAAAGGTTCAGCACCTGCGCCTGCACCGACACATCGAGCGCGCTCACCGCTTCGTCGAGCACCAGAACTTCGGGACTCAGCGTTAGGCATCGTGCGATCGCCACGCGTTGGCGCTGGCCGCCCGAGAACTCATGCGGGTATTTGTCCATGGCGTCGTCGGGCAGGCCGACCTTGGCGAGCAGCGCGCGCGCCATCGCTTCGCGCTCATCGTTGTCTTTGCCGATGGCGTGGATCGTCATCGGCTCGACCAGCGTCTGGCCGACCGTGAAGCGCGGGTTCAGTGAGGCATAAGGGTTCTGGAACACGACCTGTATGCGCTTGCGCATCGGCAGCATCTCGCCTTTGCTCAAGGCCAGCAGGTCGATGCCGTCGAAGGTAACTTTGCCGCCCACCGGCCCACCGCTGGGCTCGTGCAGCCGCAGCAGCGCCAAGCCCATGGTCGTCTTGCCCGAACCCGACTCGCCGACCACGCCGAGGGTGTGGCCCTGGCGCAGCTTGAACGTGGCGCCAACGCCCGCGGCCCCACCGACCGCCTTGAATTCCTTGCGGCCGAACACGCCGCTTTGCATCCAGAAGCTTTTGGTCAGTCCGCTAGCTTCAATGATGACTCGGGCGTTCGGGTCTTTCACCTTGGCCGTGCCGGCAGCGGCGCGGCCGGCAATGTGGTCGTCGATCACCATCAGCCGGGGGGCGCGCTGATCGAGCGTCGGTCGGCAGGCCAGCAACGCTTTGGTATACGCGTCTTGTGGTGCCGCGAAGATGCGGGCCACCGCGCCCTGTTCGCGCACCGTGCCTTGGCGCATCACGACCACGTGGTCCGCGATCTCGCCGACCACGCCGAGGTCGTGGCTGATGAACAGCATGCTCATCTGGTGGCGCGCTTTCAGGCCGGCGAGCAGCTCCATGATTTGGCGCTGTATCGTCACGTCGAGCGCGGTCGTCGGCTCGTCGGCGATCAGCAGCTTGGGCTCGCAGGCCAGCGCCATCGCAATCATCACGCGTTGCTGTTGGCCGCCCGAGAGTTGGTGCGGGTAGGCCGACAGGCGCCGCTTCGGCTCGGGCATGCCCACTTCAACCAGCAGCGCTTCGGCGCGCGTCATTGCCTGCTTGGCGCCCATTCGCAGGTGTTTGACCAGCGGCTCGCAGATTTGCTGGCCCACGGTGAACACCGGGTTCAGCGAAGTCATCGGGTCCTGAAAAACGCAAGCGATTTCCTTGCCCCGCAGCTTCTGCAGCTCAGCGAGCGGGGTGGCCAGCATGTCGCGGCCCTGGAAGCTGATGGCGCCGCTGCGCTCGGCGTTGTCGGGCAGCAGGTTCAGGATCGACATCGCTGTCACGCTCTTGCCCGAACCCGACTCGCCGACGATCGCGATGGTGGTGTTCTCGGGCACGTCAAAGCTCACGCCGTTGTTGCCACGGCCCACAGCCTCGAAGCGCTGCACTACGCCGTTCGTCTTGCCGAGGCGAAAGGCGACGCGAAGGTCTTTGATGGACAGCAGCATCAGGACTCCCGGCGGGCCGCTCTAAGGTTGGCCTGCCCGCTTTCGAGGGGCAGTGAAAGAAGTGAACGTGGGGGCATCATTTCATTCCAATCCGCGCAGTTTCGGATCGAGCGCGTCGCGCAGCGCGTCGGTCATCAGCGAAAACGCGGTCACGAACACCGCCATGAAGAGCGTGGCCGCCGCGAGCTGCCACCACTGACCGAGGATCAGTTGGCTCTGCGCCTCGGCCAGCATCGTGCCCCACGAGACCTGATCGACGCCGACGCCCAGGCCCAGGTAAGACAGGATCACTTCCGACTTGATGAATCCGACCACATGGATCGAGAGCTGCACCAGCACCACGTGGCTCACGTTGGGCAGGATGTGGCGGAACATGCGCGAACCCGTGCTCGCGCCGATGGCTTCGGCCGAACGCACGTAGTCGCGCACAGCGTGCTTGATGAACTCGGCGCGCACCAGCCGGTAGATGCCGGTCCAGCCCGCCAGGCCGAGGATCAGCACCACCGAGACCACGCCGCGCGGGAACACCGCCGCGAAAGCGAAGATCAGCAAGATTCCCGGGATCGCGGTGAAGACGTTGTAGAGCCACTCCAAGAAGTCACCCGCCCTGCCCCCGAAGAAGCCGGCGACTGCGCCAAGCAGCGTACCAATGAAGGTGGCAAGCAAGGCCGCCGACACGCCGACCAGGATCGACACCTGCGCGCCCTTTGTCGCCTTGGCGAGCACGTCGCGCCCGAGGCGGTCGCCACCGAATGGCAGGGTCAGTGCGCGCACGGCTTCGGTGGTCTGGTACTTCTTCGCCGCTTCGTCCCATTCCTTGTAGCGCGGCGCGAGCGGGTCGATCGCCGAGATGTCGACGTTTGGGCCGGCGGGCGCGGCAATCAAAGTCTTTTCGGTGGCCGCTGCCGGGCCCATGAAGGTGGGCGGCGCGTCGGGCACGCCCGTTTCGGCCTGCCAGTCTTTTGCCACCAGGCCGAACGCGGCGGCGATCACCAGCGTCAGGAACAAGACAACGATCACCAGCGAGACCATGCCGACGCGGTCGGTGCGAAACCGCGTGGCCGCGGCCGACCAGACGCCGCGCTCGCGGGTCTGGCTCACGGTGAGCTGCGGGCTGACCAGGGTCGTCATGCCAGCCTCCAGGTCGCCGCATGTCCGGCCGCGCAGGGGCGTTCGCGTTTTTTGAGTTGGCTCGGCGACACACAGTTCATTTCAGCACCACCCGTGGGTCGACCAACTTGTAAAGAATGTCAGTGAGCAGGTTAACGAACATCGTGATCACTGCCGTGTAGATCGCGAACGCCTGAATGACTGGGTAGTCGCTGCGGTTCACCGACAGCCACAGCTCACGCCCCAGACCGGGAATCGAGAAGAACACCTCGATCAGGAACGAGCCGACGAAGATGCCGGGCAACGCCACCGCCACATTGGTCAGGATCGGGATCATCGCGTTGCGCAGCACGTGTTTGAGCAAAATTGTCGGCTCGGTCAGGCCCTTGGCACGGGCGGTGCGCACGTAGTCGTGGCCGATCTCGTCGAGGAAGAAGCTGCGATACAGCCGCGTGGTCGGTGCGAGCGACACGGCCACCGCCAGCAACACCGGCAGCGGCGAATACACCCGCAGGTTGGTCCACAGGCTGTCGCTCCAGCCCTGCACCGGGAACAGCCCGAGCTGGAACGCAAACACATACTGGCCCACGATCACGTAGACCAGAAACGAGATCGAGAGTGCCACGGTGGTGAGCATCATGATGCTGCGGTCGGTCAACGAGCCGCGCACGTAGGCCACGCCCATGGCGAACGGAATCGCCAGCAGTGTGTCGAGGATCAGGATCGGCACCATCACCGTCAGCGTGGCCGGCAGGCGCGTTGCAAAGAGGTGGCCGACTGCTTCGTTGGTGGCCCAGCTCTTGCCCCAATCGAAGGTGACGATCTGCTTGAGGAAGATGCCGAACTGGGTCCACAGCGGCTCGTTCAGGCCAAGCTGCTGGCGGATCGCATCGACCTGCGCTTGCGTGGCATTGAGGCCACCGAGAATTTCAGCGGGGTCGCCGCCGAAGCCTTTGAACAACAAAAACACCAGCAAAACGACGCCGAACAATGTCGGGATCATTTGCCACAGGCGTCGAATCAGGTAGGCCGCCATGGCTCGAAGTACTCCTCTTTCAGTCAAATCGGGGCGCCGCGCAGGCCGCCAGCGCGTGAGGCGCTCCCGGCAGTGACGGTGCAAGCGCGGGCCAGTCTAGGGCTTGCATGGCCCACGTCCTCCCCGCATTTGCCCTGTTTCGCGCCGGGCCGTTCACGCGAAGTGGGCACGCAATTCGCGTGCCTCCTGGGTGTGGGGGCGGCTGCACCATACTGCTTGCACCGGGATCGCCGCTCCACCGGGCCGCCTAGACTCGCGCCTTCGATAGAGTTGGCGAGCCGACGCGTCCAACGGCCCGGCTAAGGGCTTCACTTGATCTCACAAGGAACGCTTTGCATGTTGATCGCCGCCACCTTGCGCCCGTTGTCGCTGTCGCTGTCGCTGTCGTTTGCGCATTTCACCCTGGCCCCAGAACCTGAGAGCCACGGACGCTGCCAGATTGATGAGTTGGGGCGTGGGTTGGAGCGCCGGGCTTGACGGCATGGGTTATCGGCCCAATGTTTTTTTGCACGAATTCTCGAAATTCATCACCATCGATCCGGCCGATCTGGCCCGCCGCACGAAGTGAGATGCCATGACCTCTTTGAAGGCCGTATTTCTGGGTGTGGTGCTCGCGCTCGCCGCCGCCACACACACGGCCGCCCAGGCCCCCGCCGCGCCTGCCAAGAAGGTGCTGCGCTACGCCTTCGAAGTGGCCGAGACCAGCCTCGACCCGGCCAAGGTCAACGACCTGTATTCGCGCACCCTCACGCCGCACATCTTCGAGGGCCTCTACAAGTACGACCACCTCGCGCGGCCCATCAAGATCAAGCCGCTCACCGCCGACGGCATGCCGCAGAACTCGGCGGACTTCCGGGTCTGGACGGTCAAGGTCAAGCCCGGCATCTACTTCGCCGAGGACCCGGCCTTCAAGGGCCGGCGCCGCGAGCTGGTCGCGCAAGACTACGTCTACTCTTTCAAGCGCATCGCCGACCCGGCCAACAAGAGCCCGGTGTGGTCGGCAGTCGAGACCGACAAGATGCTCGGCCTGAACGAATTGCGCCAGGCTGGGATCGACAAGAAGCTGCCCTTCGACTACGCCCGGGAGATCGAAGGCCTGCGCGCGCTCGACCGCTACACACTGCAGATCAAGCTGGAAGAGCCGCGCCCACGCTATATAGAAACGCTGGCCAACAGCGACATTCTGGGCGCCGTGGCGCGCGAGGTGATCGAGCATTACGGCGAGAAGGCCGAGGAACACCCAGTGGGCACCGGCCCGTTCAAGTTGGTGCAGTGGCGGCGCAGCTCGTTCATCGCGTTCGAGCGCAACCCCGACTTTCGCGAGATGGTCTATGACGCCGAGCCGGCTGCTGACGACGCCGAAGGGCAGGCCCTGCTGGCGCGCTTCAAGGGACGGCGCTTGCCCATGGTCGACCGGGTCGAGATTTCGGTCATCGAAGAAGAGCAGCCACGCTGGTTGTCGTTCGTCAATGGCGAGGCCGACCTGGCTTACCGCGTTGGCTACCAGTTCGTGAACCAGGCGGTGCCGGGCGGGCGCGTGGCGCCCAACCTGGCCAAGCGCGGCTTGCGCGCCTACCAGGTCGTAGAGCCGGCGAGCAACTACCTGATCTTCAACATGGAAGACGCGACTGTTGGTGGCTACAGCGCGGGCAAGGTGGCGCTGCGCCGTGCGATTGGGCTCGGCATGGACACCGCCAACGAGATCGCCTACGCCTACAACGGCCAGGGCGTGGTGGCGCAGTCGATGCTGCTGCCCTTCACCTCGGCCTTCGACGCGCACCTTAAGAGCGAGTTCGGCGACTACGACCCGGCCCGCGCCAAGGCGCTGCTCGACCTCTATGGCTACGTCGACAAAAACGGCGATGGCTGGCGCGACATGCCCGACGGCTCGCCGCTGGTGCTGAACATTGCGACCGAAGCCGACCAGCGCCGGCGCAAGATCATGGAGATCATGAACAAAAACATGAAGGCGCTCGGCATCCGCACCGAGTCGAAAATCGCGCAGTGGCCAGAGAACCTGAAGGCGGCCCGCGCCGGCAAGCTGGCGATGTGGTCGGTTGGCGGTTCGGCCGATGCGCCCGACGCCATTGGCGCGCTTGCGCGCTACGACAGCCGTGAGTTCGGCGGCCAGAACATGGCGCGCTTCAAGATGCCGGAGTTCGACAAGCTCTACGACCGCCTGCAGGCCGTGCCCGACGGCCCCGAGCGCACCGCGATGTTCGAGCAGGCGCAGAAGATCGCGCTCGCCTACATGCCCTACAAGTTCAAGCTCAACCGCCTGTCCACCGACATGAGCTACCCGCAGCTCATTGGCTACCGCCACCCTGTGTTCTGGCAAGAGTTTTGGCACTACGTTGACATCGACAACTCGTTGCGTCCGCCGCGATGAATGCGCGTGGCTGGCTCGGCATCGCGGTGCTGCTCGGCGGGTTCGTTGCGCCGCCGACGCACGCGACCGAAGCCGCGCCGCAAAAAGTGCTGCGCCTGGGCCTGCGCAGCGCCGAAACCGGTTTCGACCCGGCGCAGATCAACGACCTGTATTCGCGCCAGGTCACCGCGCACATCTTCGAGGGGCTCTACACCTACGACCACTTGGCGCGGCCCTTCAAGCTCAAGCCGCTCGCTGCCGAAGGGTTGCCCGAAGCCTCGGTTGACTTCAAGGTCTGGACGATCAAGGTCAGGCCCGGCATTTATTTTTCCGACGACCCGGCCTTCGGTGGCCAGCGCCGCGAGCTGGTGGCGCAAGATTTTGTCTATTCCTTCAAGCGCTTTTACGACCCGGCGTTCAAGAGCCCGCTGTACACGAGCCTGAACGAAGATGGGCTGCTCGGGTTGGACGCGCTGCGGGCCGAGGCGCTCAAGACCAAGCGCCCGTTCGACTACGACCGCGAGGTCGAAGGCGTCAAGGCGCTTGATCGATACACCTTGCGCTTCAAGCTCTCGCACTCGCGCCCGCGCTTCGTCTACGGGCTGGCCGACAGCAGCAACTTCGGTGCCGTGGCGCGCGAGGTGATCGAGCGTTACCGCGACGACCTGATGGCGCACCCTGTGGGCACTGGGCCGTACGTGCTCAAGCAGTGGCGGCGCAGCTCGCTGATCGCGCTGGAGCGCAACCCCACCTACCGCGAGCGCTACTACGACGCCGAACCGAACGCCGATGACGCAGAAGGCCAAGCCTTGCTGGCGCGCTTCAAGGGCCGGCGCCTGCCCATGATCGACCGGGTCGAGTTGAGCGTGATCGAACAGAGCCAGCCACGCTGGCTCGCTTTCCTGAACGGCCAGATCGACCTGATCGATCCGGTGCCACCCGACCTCGCCAAGGCCGCCGTGCCAAACGCGAAGCTCGCGCCCAACCTGGCGCGTCGGGGCATCGCCGCGCACAGCATCATCAACCCCGACGTTGGCTTCACCTACTTCAACATGGACGACACTCTGGTCGGCGGCCTAACGATTAAGGATAGATCGCGCGAAGCCGCGATCTGATCCGTTTGTTGGACGAGCCCGGGCCAAGCGCTCGGTGAGGGCCCGAGGCACTGCAAATACATTCAAGTGATCCAGCCGCGAGGACATCGCTGGGATGCC
>JBBRPV010000046.1:0-35711 GCA_038227445.1 Burkholderiales bacterium
AGCCATCAGCCACGCGTGACGCATCAGGGTGGTTCTGCTGACCACACCACAGTAAAACCCAAGATGCCACCCGAGGCTCAGGGTGAACGAGCAATGCCCCTCGGCGGATGGTCGAACTTGCGATGCGTCCACTGCCATCGGGCGCTCGCACCGTGGGTGCGGCAGGGGCTGTCGCGGCGTGGCCGCCAGCAACGGCGACGTCACAGCGCGCCGATGGCAGCCCAAGCAGCCGGCCCGTGATACCGCCAAGCACCTGCGGACAAATCCGCCACCTCGCCAGCGAATAGGGGCGGATTTACATCAGCGGCAACACTTGGATCCACAGATGTGCGTTAACCCCAAGAAGTCGAACGTCTGCGGCCTTCGCAGGCCGCGTTGTGCGTTGTGTTGGATCGCGAAGCGACCGAATTTTCCAGTGCAGCCCCACCCACAAGGCGTCCAGCGCTTGGTGCTGGTTGCGCCCTGGGGCGGAGTCCATAGGAGAAGCCGAGAAAGTCGGTCTCGTAGATCGGCGTCAGCACCGTCACCACCGCTAGCTGGACGCACTCAGGGTCTGCGACCGCGCATGGCCCTTCGAGGGCTCCCGTGTAGCGCCCTCGTCGGTGTGGCCTTCCGCTTCGCTTAACAGCGTCGGCGCCCCGGACTCCTTTATTTCGCGGCTCGATGGCTGGCCTGCACTTTCCCCTGTCAACGCTTCGATGGCGTCCTCGCGGGCGCCACCGCATGACTCGGGGTCAGGGTGGTTCGCTATACCTTTCCTGTATCGAACTTTCATCGACTACTCTCTGCCAGTCTCCTGGCGCACTAAGCGTCCAGGCGCGGCATCTTGAATAGCGGAGCGCCGCGGCCAATGATCGTGTCCAACAAGGAAATAGGTGGACACGATGGCCGAAGAGAGAGTCGTCTTGCGCAGGCGACACAGTGCGCAATTGAGGGCAATGGTGCTGGCGCAGTGCGCGGCGCCTGGTGCGTCGGTGGCGAAGGTCTCGATGACGCACGGGTTGAACGCAAACCTTGTGCACGGCTGGCGCAAACTGGCGCGCGAACGCGATGCCGCTGTCGTGGTGCCGGCAGCATGCCCGGCGCCCGCGCCTGCAAAACCGGCCGCAGGCCTGCCGCAGTTCATGCCGGTCTCGCTAACGCCCAGCTTATCGCCGCCGATGCCGCCGCCAGCACCGTCAGGCATCCAGATCGAACTGCGCCGTGGCGCCACGGCCGTGAAGATCACCTGGCCGGTCGCGGCGGCGACAGACTGCGCGGCGTGGATGCGAGAGTTGCTGCGGTGATCCGTATCGACTCACTGTGGCTCGCCGTCGAGCCGATGGACATGCGTGCTGGGCCTGAGCGACTGCTGTCCAGCGTCGTGCAAGTCTTCGGTAGCGCCCGGGCCCACCACGGCTATGTGTTCGCCAACGCGCGCACGACCCGCGTCAAGCTGCTTGTGCACGACGGCTTCGGCGTGTGGTGCACAGCAAGGCGATTGAACGCCGGGCGCTTCATCTGGCCGCGCGAGGCGAGCCAAAATGCCGCGCCGATCACATTGACGCAAGCGCAATTCGACGCACTGGTGCTGGGCTTGCCGTGGCAGCGGCTGGCGCAAATGCAGGTCATCACGCGGATGTAATTGCCACCGCCAACAGCGGCGTTCTTAGTCGACATGGCAACGCCTGTGCAGGGCAATTGGCAGATGTCCGAATGGCCTCATTGCGGTGGGTTGGGCGCAAGGCGGCTATTTGCGGCCCATCGCGCACTGGGCGCGAAAGCGGCCGCGGCCGCTGAAACGGCTGTCAGCGGAGTACGCGCAGCGCTTCGGGGTTGACGAGGTTGGTCGGGTTGCCGGCGATGAAGTTCACGACGTTCTTGAAGGCCGCACTGAAGTACATCTCGTAGCTGTCTTGCTCGACGTAGCCGATGTGTGGCGTACAGACCGCGTTCTCAAGCCGCAGCAGTGGGTGGCCTTGCAGGATTGGTTCGCTCTCGAACACATCAACCGCTGCCATACCTGGGCGGCCGCGGTTCAACGCCGAGACCAGCGCGCCTTCTTCGATCAGCTCGGCCCGCGAGGTGTTCACGAGAAGTGCTGTCGGCTTCATACGCCCGAGCGCTTCGAACTTGACGATGCCGCGCGTGCTGTCGTGCAGACGCAGGTGCAGCGAGAGCACGTCGCAAGTCTCGAAGAAAGATTCGCAGCTGGAGGCGGCCTCAAAGCCGTCGTGTTCTGCGCGCGAGCGCGCCGACTCGCTGCCCCACACCACCACGTGCATGCCGAAGGCGCGGCCATAGCCGGCAACCAGCTGGCCGATCTTGCCGTAGCCCCAGATGCCCAGCGTGCGATCGCGAAGCATCGTGCCCAGACCGAAGTTGACCGGCATTGAGCCCGCCTTCAGGCCCGACTGCTGCCAAGCACCATGTTTGAGGTTGCCGATGTATTGCGGCAAGCGGCGCATCGCCGCCATGATCAGCGCCCAGGTCAGCTCGGCCGGTGCCACCGGCGAGCCCGCACCTTCGGCCACGGCAATGCCCATGCGGGTGCAGGTCTCGACGTCAATGTGCGCGCCGACCGTGCCGGTCTGCGAGATCAGCTTCAGCTTGGGCAGCTTTTCGAGCAGGGCTCGCGGGAACTGCGTGCGCTCGCGAATCAGCACCAGCACTTCCACATCGCGCAGCCGCACCGAAAGCTGACCGATGCCCTTGACGGTGTTGGTAAACACCTTGGCGTTGAGCTGTTCGAACTGGCTGGCGCACTTGAGTTTGCGCACCGCGTCCTGGTAGTCGTCGAGGATGATGATGTTCACGAAGGTCGCAAGTGTTTTGTGCTTTGGGAGCCATTGTGCACGCCTGCGCGAAGGGCTGTAGCATGCCTCGCTTCCACACAAACACGAGACAGAACCATGTCTATCACCATGTATTCGGCCAGTGTGCCGGTGTTCGTTCGCATGCTCAACAACCTGGGCCAGTGGCTCGACAAGGCCGAGGCACACGCGGCTGCGAAGAAGTTCGACACCAGCGTTTACCTGAGCGCCCGCCTCGCACCCGACATGCTGCCGTTCACCCGGCAGATCCAGATCGCCTGCGACGGCGCCAAGTTCGCAGTGGCGCGGCTGGCCGGTGTGGACTCGCCAAAGTTCGAGGATAACGAGACCAGCTTCGCTGAACTTCGCGATCGTGTGCGCAAGGTCGTCGACTACGTGCAGTCGGTACCCGCCGCTCAGATCGACGGCACTGAAGACAGGGACATCGTGGTTCCGCGCCGCGATGGCTCGATGACGATGAAGGGCGAGGCCTACCTGAAGCACTTCGCGCTGCCGAACCTTTTCTTCCACCTGACCACCGCCTATGCGCTGCTGCGACACAACGGCGTTGACCTCGGCAAGATGGACTTCCTGGGCGCGCCGAAGCAGTGAGCCTCGGCGTCCACGACCTTCCGTTGTTCCTGACGGCGGCGCTGCTTGTTAATTTGACGCCTGGGCCCGACATGCTGTTCGTTGCTGGCTCCAGCGCCGTGCACGGGCGGCGGTCCGGCGTGGTGGCGGCGCTCGGCGTCGGGGCAGGGTGCCTTTTTCACGTGGGGCTCGCGGCGGCGGGTGTGTCTGCCCTGCTGGCGGCGTCGGCCATGGCCTTCGCGGTCCTCAAGTGGTTAGGCGCTGCGTACCTGGTGTGGATCGGGGCTTTGATGTTGAAGTTGGGCGCGCGCGTTGACGTTTCCGCGGGCGGTGCATCTGTGGGTACGGTACCGATGCCTGGCTTGTCGCGAATGTTCTGGCGCGGCACATGGACGAACGCGCTCAACCCCAAGGTGGTGCTGTTCTTCCTGGCCTTCCTGCCGCAGTTCATCGTTCTGGGCGCGCCGCAGCGAGCGCTGTCGTTCCTGGCGCTCGGGCTGGCGTTCACGGTAGGCGGTGTGGTGGTGAATATTGCCGTGGCTCTGGTGACGCAAAGGCTGTGTCAGGGCCTGTCAGGCCAAAGCGGGAGC
Source organism: Burkholderiales bacterium (assembly GCA_038227445.1). Taxonomy (GTDB): domain Bacteria; phylum Pseudomonadota; class Gammaproteobacteria; order Burkholderiales; family Burkholderiaceae_C; genus LMDS01. Next base: position 3,974 of record JBBRPV010000046.1, read on the forward strand.
GGGCGCTTCGGCGCTTGGTTTCAAGGGGCGACCGGTGCCTTGTTCATCGCGCTCGGGCTGAAGCTCGCGTTCAGCTCCCTCTGACCGACGACGCACCGGCTCACCGGCTCACCGGCCGCCGAGGGCGCCAAAGCCCGAACGCATAGAGCGCGTTGGGAAGTGCCGGTTGAGTTGCAACAAGCGGTGGTTGGCCTTGGCCTGATCATGGCGGCACGCCACGAGGTTGAACACGTCGAGTCGCAGGTGCCAGAGGTCGTGCATCGACGCGGCTGCATAGATTCTCGTGATCGCTTCATCGGCGGCGGGACCAGGGATGTCGTCGAGTGCGTCTATGAATTCGCAGCGCGCGCCTTTGAACCGCCCGTCGCGTAGCGGCATCGCTATGACTGCCGGCAAGTCGGCCTGGAGGCGTTTGTTGGCCATGCCGGCCAGCCATTCGCGGCAATGCTCGGTGACTGAAAAGTACCGCGTCTTCGGAGGGTAGACCCGGCCATGCATCCACACGGATGATCCCGGGTTGGTGTTCAAAAAGCGCTTCAGGGCCATGGCGAACATCGGCGACCTTCGGTCCCGCCAACGCAGCGGGTGCAAGCCTGATTGTTCGCGGCCCGACCGCCCCTGAACGCCGGAAATCAAGTGCGGAACCGCGCCAGTTCCGCCGCCGGTTCAGGCCCGCCCTGTCAAACCTGCCCGAACAGTGCCTTTCGTTGCGCGGTGTAGTGCCACCATGGCGCTGCCGGTGCGCCGCCCATGAAGTCGGTGGCGGCCATGAAGGTGTCAAGCACGCAAGGGTCGTGGCGCTGGCCGGTGGCGGCGCACAGCTTCTGGTAAAGCACGAAGGCGTCTTTGCCGCGCAGCTCTTTCGGATGCTGTATGCCGATCAGCCGGAGGTCGGCTGCAAGTGCTGCGCCGATGTTGGGCAACTGCTCCAGCGCCTGGCATTCGGCAGCGGTCGAAGCTTTAGGTGATTTGATGGTGGCTGCCATGGGGCTCACATCGACATGTTGTTTCTGATCAGGCCCACGGCCAATCCTTCAAGTTCGAACTCGGCATCGCTTTCAACGACGATGGTTTTGAAGTCAGGGTTCTCCGGAATCAGCTCGACCGTGCCGCGCGTGCGCCGGAAGCGCTTCACGGTCACTTCGTCGCCGAGCCGGGCTACGACGATCTGGCCGTTCTTCGCTTCCTTGGCCTTTTGTACGGCGAGCAGGTCGCCGTCCATGATGCCGGCATCTCGCATGCTCATGCCGCGCACCCTCAGCAGGTAGTCGGGCGTGCGCGGGAACATGCTGGCCTCAACATGGTAAGTCTGCTCGATGTGCTCTTGCGCGAGGATTGGGCTGCCCGCTGCCACTCGTCCCACGAGGGGCAGCGTGAGCTGGGACAGGCCGGGCAAAGGCAGGCTGAACTGCTTGCCACGCGATTCGTTGAGCGCCCGCAAGGTTTCAGAGCGCAGGCGAATGCCACGCGAGGTGCCGCCAATCAGCTCGATCACGCCTTTGCGTGCCAGCGCCTGCAAGTGTTCTTCGGCTGCATTGGCCGACTTGAAGCCCAGCTCCGTCGCAATTTCGGCGCGCGTGGGCGGCGCTCCCGTTCGTTCGATGGCGCGTTGCACAAGATCGAGAATCTGTTGCTGGCGGTCAGTGAGTTTGGGCTTTTCGTACACGGAATTCCTTCATGATGATCAGCCTAGTGCAATGTTTCGTGCTCGACGGCCCGTTTAGGACCGATGCGCCTAGCCGCGGCTACAAGCGCGCGGTTTTGAGTGCCGGATCGCGCGTGCCACAGGTCTAGGTGCAATAGCGCGGCGAGCTGGCAATTTATCCAGCAGCTGTATTTTCATCCAGCTTTGAAAAAAATGCAAAACAACTCGCAGATCGTCGTCATCTTGGGTACCGGCGGCACCATCGCCGGCACGGCGAAGCACGCCGCCGACAACGTGGGTTACACGGCCGCGCAGCTTGGCGTGGCGCGGTTGCTGGCCTCGGTGCCGGCGCTGGCGGGCCACGCGCTTGAGGCCGAGCAGCTTTGCCAAATCGACAGCAAGGACATGGGCTTTGCGGTTTGGCAAACACTGGCCACGAGCGCGGCGCGTCATCTGGCCCGGCCAGACGTGGCGGGCCTCGTCATCACCCACGGCACCGACACGCTCGAAGAAACCGCCTACTTTCTGCAACGGGTGCTGGCACCTGCCAAGCCGGTCGTCTTTACCGCGGCGATGCGGCCGGCCACGGCGTTGTTGGCCGATGGGCCGCAAAACTTGCTCGACGCGGTGTGCGTGGCGCGTTCTGCGGGCGCAAGCGGCGTGGTCGCGGTGCTGGCCGGCGAAGTGCATTCCGCGCTGGACATGCGCAAGCTGCACACCTACCGCCTGGCCGCGTTCGGTTCAGACGATGCCGGCGTGGTGGCGCAGATCGAAGAAGGTCGACTGCGACAGCACCGGCCCTGGCCGGCGGGCGCCGCGCTTGGCCTGGGTCGCTTGCCCGTCGACGCGGCCGATTGGCCGTGGGTCGAGATCGTGACCAGCCACGCCCAAGCGCGGCCCGCGGTGGTCGAAGCGCTGTGCCGTTCTGGCGTGCGTGGCCTGGTTGCCGCTTGCACTGGAAATGGCACGTTGCATAACGAACTCGAAGCGGCGCTGGTGGCGGCTCAAGCGCTCGGTGTGCGAGTGCTGCGCAGCTCGCGCTGCCTTGGTGGCTCCGTGATCGAAACGGCCGGGCAACTCTTGCCTTCGGCCGGCGCGCTCACTCCGGTGCAGGCGCGTGTGGAGTTGATACTCAGCCTGCTTGAAGCAAGCCCACCGTGAAGGCAGGCTTGTTCAGCGGCTCTACGCGACGGTGAGCGTCACGTCGATATTGCCGCGGGTGGCGTTCGAGTACGGGCACACCCCATGCGCGGACTGAACCAGCGCCTCTGCCGCGGCGTGGGCCATGCCGGGTATGGTGATCGTCATGGCCACCTGAATGCCGAAGCCGGCTGGGATTGCGCCAATGCCGACATCGGCCTTGATCGAGGTTTCGGCCGGCAGAGTGATCTTCTGCATCATCGCCACATGTTTCATGGCGCCGAGGAAACAGGCCGAATAGCCAGCTGCGAACAGCTGCTCAGGGTTGGTGCCAGTGGCGCCGTTGCCGCCGAGTTCCTTCGGCGTCGTGAGCTTCACGTCAAGGACGCCGTCGGATGACTTGGACGTGCCTTCGCGGCCGCCAGTTGAGGTGGCGTGTGCGGTGTAGAGAACTTTTTCGAGTGACATGGTGATTTCGTCTTTCAACGGTGGGTGGAAGGGAACTCAGGCTTCGAGGTGCTGGCGGATGCTCTTGCGCAGTGCTTGCAGGCGGCGTGTCAGGTCGACGAGCTCATCGGGTTCGCAGCCAGCCGCGCAAGCTACATCGTTCGGCACGCGCTGCGCTTTGCGGCGCAGCGCCCGGCCGGCGCTGGCGAGCGACACGATCACACGGCGCTCGTCATCGACCGCTCGCAGGCGCGTGAGCCAACCGGCGACTTCCATGCGCTTGAGGAGCGGCGTGAGGGTGCCCGAATCGAGGAAGAGCCGCGTACCGAGTTCGCTGACGCTCACCGAGTCGGTTTCCCACAGCGCCAGCAACACAAGGTATTGCGGGTAGGTGAGGCCGAGCGCCAACAGCACCGGCTTGTAGAGCTTGGTCATCACGAGCGAGCTGGAATACAGCGCAAAACACAGCTGGTGGTCAAGTCTTTGCACCCACTGCGCAGGGGCGGCGGTGGTTGACGGGCGGCGGGGGGGCTTCGAAGCCATGGCGCTAATGTAGTCGAGCGTTGCCAATTAAATTGTGTGCAAGTTAATTAGCCCGCCACCACCGTGGACTCCCGCAGAGTCTCCTTGAAGGCCTTGCGCAGGCGCAACTCGTTCTTGGTGTGCAACCAATGCCGCCGTGGCCACGGCGCAGCCGTGGTCGGGTCGGTCTTACCCTGAGGTCAGCGCGCTCAGCGCATCGAGCTGCGTGCTCAATTCGAGCCAGCGTGCTTCGAGCTTTGCGATTTCATCGCTGATTTGCTTCAAACGTTTGCCCTGCTCGGCGCGTTCGGCGGGCTTAGAAGCGGGGGCAGCCATTTGGGCTTCCAGAGTTTCGCGGTCGCGAGCGAGCGCGGCAAGGCGGCTGTCGAGATTGCCCAGTTCCTTGCGCAGCGGCTTTTGCTCGTCGCTGCGCTGCTGGCGCACGGCGGCCGTGGCCTTTCTATCCGGGGCGGCCTTCGGCGCGCCCGCTGTCAAGGTTGGGGCCGGTGCCGACGGCGTTGTGGCAGCGTCTTGAGTTGCTTGCTTTTTGCGCTTCTTATCGCCCTTGCTTTGCTCGCGCGCCGCGTCGCGCGACTGTTCGAGCAGCCAGCGTTGGTAGTCGTCGAGGTCGCCGTCGAAGGGTTTGATGGCGCCGTCGGCCACCAGCCAGAACTCGTCGCAAACTTCACGCAGCAACGCGCGGTCGTGGCTCACCAGCATGACCGTGCCCTCGAACTCGTTGAGCGCCATTGAGAGCGCTTCACGCGTGGTCAGGTCGAGGTGGTTGGTCGGCTCGTCCATCAGCAGCAGGTTGGGGCGCTGCCACACCAGCATGGCCAGCACCAGGCGCGCTTTCTCGCCACCAGAAAGCGTGCCGACGGCCTGCGTGACCATTTCGCCGACAAAGCGAAACGAACCCAGGAAGTCGCGCAGCTCTTGTTCGCGCGCCTGAGGGCCCACGTCTCGGGCGAGACGGATCATGTGCATCAGCGGACCGTCGTCGAGCGAGAGAACGTCGAGTTCTTGCTGCGCGAAGTAACCGATCGTCAGACCCTTGCCTTCTGTGATCTCACCCGCCAGGCGGGGCAGGTCGCCGGCGATGGTCTTCACCACGGTCGACTTGCCCTGGCCGTTAGCGCCGAGAATGCCAATGCGCTGGCCGGCCAGCACTGAGCGGTTGATGTCGTGCACGATTCGCGTGGCCGTGCCGTCTTCGGCGTGGTAACCGCAGGCGACCTGCGAGAAAGCGAGCATCGGGTTCGGCAGGTTCATCGGCTCGCGAAACTCGAACTGGAAATCGGCACTGGTCAGAACGGGCCCGAGCTTTTCCATGCGCGCAAGTGCCTTCACTCGGCTCTGCGCCTGCTTGGCTTTGCTGGCCTTGGCCTTGAACCGATCAATGAACTTCTGCAAATGCGCCATGCGCTCGCGCTGCTTCTCGAAGCTTGCCTGGGCCTGCATCAAACGCTCGGCGCGCATCTCTTCGAACGCGGTGTAGTTGCCGGTGTAGCGCGTGAGCTTGGTTTCATCGAGGTGCAGCGTGACATTGGTGATTGCATCGAGAAACTCGCGGTCGTGGCTGATCACGATCATCGTGCCTTCGTACTTCTTCAGCCAGGCTTCGAGCCAGACCAGCGCGTCAAGGTCGAGGTGGTTGGTCGGCTCGTCGAGCAGCATCAAGTCGGCCGGGCACATCAGTGCGCGAGCCAGTTGCAGTCGCATGCGCCACCCGCCCGAAAAACTGTTGACCGGGCCGTCAAGCTGAGCCTGCTTGAAGCCCAGGCCGAGCAACATGGCTTGCGCGCGAGGGCGAGCTTCGAAACCGCCGGCATCGCTGATCGCGTGGTGCGCTTCGGCCATCGCGTGGCCGTCGTCGTCGAGCTCGGCCTGCACGAGTTGGGCTTGCGCTTCCATCAGCCGCGTGTCGCCTTCGAGCACGAAGTCGGTCGCGCCCTGCTCGGTTTCGGGCATGTCTTGCGCGACTTCGCCGATGCGCCATCGTGGCGGCATGCTCACGTCGCCAGCGTCGGATTGCAGGCGTTTCGTGAGCAGCGAGAACAACGAAGATTTGCCCGCGCCATTGCGGCCGACCAGGCCGACCTTTTCGCCCGGCTGCAGCGTGACGCTGGCCTGGTTGAGCACGAGCTTGACGCCGCGGCGCAGTGAGATTTGATTCAGTACGAGCATGGAAATCGAAAACCAGGAAAGAGGGTGTGCGGGCTCGGCCCGCTTCAGTATTTGCGCTTGAGCAGCGCTTCGCGCGAGACCAGTAGCACCTGGTCGTCGCCGGCGCTGGTTTCGAGCCAGGCCACTTCGAGTTTCCGGAAGGCGTGCTCAAAGTGTGCGCGTTCATTGCCAATCTCGAGCACGAGAACGCCGTTCGGAGTCAACCGTGCTGGAGCCTCGCGCAGGATTGTGCGGATCAGGTCCATGCCGTCTTCGCCTCCGGCCAGCGCGAGCGCCGGTTCGGCTTGGTACTCTGCCGGCAGCTCTTTCATGCTGTGCGTGTTGACGTACGGCGGGTTGCACAGGATCAAGTCGTAAGGGCCGCGTACGTTGGCCAGAAGGTCTGATTGCATCAGCGTGATGCGCTTGCCCAAAGCATGTTTGTCGACGTTGATGCGCGCTACCGTGAGTGCGTCTTCGGAGATGTCGGCCGCATCGACCACCACCTCGGGGTATGCCATTGCCGCGATCACCGCAAGACTGGCGTTGCCGGTGCACAGGTCGAGCAGTGTGTGTGTCTGGTCTGACAGCCAGGCGTCGAGCGTGCCGCTGTCTTCGCCGTCGGCCAGCAGTTCTGCAATGAACGAGCGCGGCACGATGCACCGTTCGTCGACGTAGAAAGGCACGTTTTGCAGCCAGGCCTCGCGGGTGAGGTAAGCGGCCGGTTGGCGCGTTTCGATGCGCCGCGTGACGAGCGCTTCCGCCTTGGCCTGGTTTTCGGGCGTGAGCTCGCCCGTTGCCTTGGCTTCGAGGGCGTCTAGCGGCAGGCCGAGCGCCCACAGCACCAACCAGGCTGCTTCGTCGAAGGCGTTGGTTGTGCCGTGGCCAAACGAAACGCCCGCCTGTTTGAGGCGGGCGCTCTGCGCTGAGATGAGGTCGATCAGGGTCATGTGAGCAGGCGTTCGAGTGTGTCGCGGTAGATGTTTTTCAAGGGGTCGAGGCTGGCCACGGCCACGCATTCGTCGATTTTATGGATGGTCGCGTTGAGAGGACCAAATTCGACCACCTGCGGGCAAATCTTCGCGATGAAGCGGCCGTCGGAGGTGCCGCCGGTCGTGGAGAGCTCGGTCTTCACCCCGGTCTGCGCAAAGATCGCCTGTGAGATGGCCGCGCTCAACTCGCCGATGGGCGTGAGGAAAGGCTCGCCACCGAGCGTCCAGACCAGCTCATAGCGCAGACCGTGTCGGCCCAGCACAGCGTGCACGCGGTCTTTCAAATCCTCAGCTGTCGACGCGGTTGAAAAGCGAAAGTTGAAGTCGATCACCAGCTCGCCCGGGATCACGTTGCTTGCGCCGGTGCCGCCGTGGATGTTCGACATCTGCCAGCTGGTTGGCGGAAAGTACGTGTTGCCGTCGTCCCAGCGCGTGGCCACGAGTTCGGCCATGGCTGGCGCGAACAGGTGGATCGGGTTTTTCGCCAGTTGCGGGTAGGCGATGTGGCCCTGCACGCCCAGCACGCGGAGCTTGCCAGAGAGGGTGCCGCGCCGGCCGTTTTTGATCATGTCGCCCAGCGCATCGACCGAGGTTGGCTCGCCGACGATGCAGTAGTCGAGCCGCTCGCCGCGCGCGGCCAGCCACTCGCAAACCTTGACTGTGCCGTCGACTGAAGGGCCTTCTTCATCGCTTGTGAGCAAAAACGCGATGGATCCCTGGTGAGCGGGCTGAGCGGCAACGAACTCTTCAACCGCCACCACCATCGCCGCAATCGAGGTCTTCATGTCGGCAGCACCGCGGCCGAACAAATGCCCCTCGCGATGCGTGGGCACGAACGGGTCGCTGCGCCATTGTTCGAGCGGGCCGGTGGGCACCACGTCGGTGTGGCCGGCGAAAACGAGCAACTTGCCCGCCAGGGACGAGCCGCGTCGCACGGCCCACAGGTTGCTGACCTGAGCACCTTCGGGCCCGTAGAGCAGCGTCACGCAGTCGAATCCCAACGGCTTCAGATGCGACGCGATGAGTTCTTGGCAGCCGCCATCGGCAGGCGTCACGGAGTGCCGAGAGATCAGCGCTTCGGCCAGCTGCAGCGTGCGTAAGGGCGGTTTCATTTGCAAAACTAGAGGCGGCGGAACGCGCCCGACATCGTCGTTGGCCCTTCGGGCCGCACATCTAGCTTCAGCTCGGTGAAGGTTGCCGTGTTGTCGACTTCTGCCTTTGGGGCTGCCTTGGCCACCGGAGTCGGGTCGTTTTGCAGGCGCCACATCAGGTTGGTCGGCGAATCGGCGAATGCCAGACCTTCGTCGCGCGAGACCATGCCGGTGTTGATGAGCCGTGCCAGGTCTTGCTCGAAGGTCTGCGAGCCTTCGGCCATCGACTTTTCCATCGCTTCTTTGACGCCAGAGAAGTCGCCTTGCTCGATCAGTTCGGACACCAGCTTGGTGTTGAGCATCACTTCAACCGCGGGCACGCGTCCGCCAGCCACCGCCCGGATCAGGCGCTGCGAGACCACCGCACGCAAGCCGGCGGCCAGGTCGGCCAGCAAGGCCGGGCGCGCTTCCGGGGTGTAGAACGACAAAATGCGACCGAGCGCGTGGTAGCTGTTGTTGGCGTGCAGCGTGGAAAGTACGAGGTGGCCCGACAGCGCATACGAGATCGCCGAGGTCATCGTTTCGCGGTCGCGGATCTCGCCGATCAGGATGGCGTCTGGTGCCTGGCGCAATGCATTCTTCAAGCCGACCTGCAAAGACTGCGTGTCTCGCCCGACCTCGCGCTGGTTGATGACAGACTTCTTGTTGCTAAACAGAAATTCGATAGGATCTTCGATGGTTAGGATGTGCCCAGCGATCTGCTGATTGCGCTGCTCCAGCATGGCGGCCAGCGTGGTGCTCTTGCCGGCGCCGGTGGCGCCAACCATCAGGATCAGGCCGCGCTTTTCCAGCACCATCGAGTTCAGCACCGCCGGCACGTGCAAACTTTCGAGCGAGGGAATGTTGAATGGAATGCAGCGAAACACCGCCGCCATTGAGCCGCGCTGCCGGAACGCGCTGAGCCGGAAGCTGCCCACGCCCGCCAGGCCCACGGCCACGTTAAGTTCGCCGGTATCTTCCAGTTCTTCGAGCTGCTTCGGCGTGAGCAGCTCCCCCAGCAATTGGCGCGGTTGCGTAGGCGTGAGCGGCTGGTCGCTCAACTGCAGCAACTGGCCGTTGATCCTGATCAGGATCGGCGAGCTCGACGTCAGGTAGACGTCAGTTCCCCCCTTCTCCGACATCAGCCGCAGCACGCGCTCCATGTTTCCGCCACTCATGCCGTGTCCTTTCCGTTGCATGGGGCCAAGCAGCCCCGAAGGTAGATCATTCCATGCTTCAACGCCCGCGGCTTCATCGTGGTGCGCCCGGGCAACGCGCCTGGCGTGATCAGCTTCTCAACAAGTCGTTGATGCTGGTCTTGGCGCGGGTTTGTGCATCCACACGTTTGACGATCACTGCGCAATACAGGCTGTACTTGCCGTCGGCGCTGGGCAGATTTCCGCTGACCACGACCGAGCCCGCAGGAATACGACCGTAAGTGACTTCGCCAGTCGCGCGGTCGTAGATTTTGGTGCTCTGGCCGATGTAGACGCCCATCGACAAAACGGAGTTCTCTTCGACGATCACGCCTTCGACCACTTCAGACCGTGCGCCGATGAAGCAGTTGTCTTCGATGATTGTTGGGTTTGCCTGCATCGGCTCCAGGACGCCGCCGATACCGACACCGCCAGACAAGTGCACGTTCTTGCCGATCTGTGCGCACGAGCCGACAGCTGCCCAGGTGTCTACCATGGTGCCTTCGTCGACGAAAGCGCCGATGTTCACGAACGACGGCATCAGGATGGCGTTCTTGGCGATGTAGCTGCCGCGGCGCGCCACCGCAGGCGGCACGATGCGCACGCCGGTGTCGCGCAGGCTGGCTTCGTCGAGGTGCGCGAACTTGGTGGGCACCTTGTCGTAGAAGCCGAGGTCGCCAGCGCGCATCAGCTTGTTGTCGTTCAGGCGGAAGCTCAGCAGCACCGCCTTTTTGACCCACTGATTCACCGTCCACTGGCCCACTGCCTGGCGTTCGGCGACGCGGATGCGGCCGGCGTCGAGCTCGCTGATCACGGTCTCGACGGCCTGGAAAATTTCCGGACTGTTGCCCGCGTTGATAGACGCACGGCTTTCCCAGGCGAGTTCGATGATGCTTTGCAGCTCGGAAACGTTGGTGGCGGTCATGGTCGGAAGCTCATAGGGTTTGGACAAAGGAGACGATTCGGTGCGCTGCTTCAAGACATTCGGAGCCTTCAGCCACCAGCGCCAGCCGAATGCGGCCTGCGCCCGGGTTCACGCCTTGCGATTCGCGCGCCAAAAGGCTGCCCGGCAGAACTGCCACATTGTATTGAGCCAGCAGATTCAACGCGAAAGCCACGTCATCGCCTTGCGGCGCGACCTTTGAAACGTCGGCCCAGAGGTAGAAGCCTGCGTCGGGCAGGGCCACGTCAAGCGCTTGCGCAAGCACCGGGGTTACCTGTGCGAACTTCTCGCGGTACTTGGCGCGGTTGGCCACCACATGGGCTTCGTCGTTCCAGGCCGCAATGCTGGCCTGTTGAACGAGCGGGCTCATCGCGCTGCCGTGGTAGGTGCGGTAGAGCAAAAACTGCTTCAGCACGGCCGCGTCGCCGGCCACAAAACCCGAGCGCATGCCCGGCACGTTCGAGCGTTTCGAGAGGCTCGTAAAGGCGATGAGGTTGCGGAAGTCGCGGCCCAACTTCGTGGCTGCTTCGAGCGAACCCAGTGGTGGCTCGTCCCGAAAATAGATTTCGGAATAGCACTCGTCAGAGGCGATCACGAACCCATGCCTGTCGCTCAACTCGAACAGGCTCTGCCACTCGGCCAGAGGCATCACCGCACCAGTTGGGTTGCCAGGTGAGCACACGTAGAGCAGTTGCGTGGCGGCCCAGGTGGCCTCGGGCACGCTGGCCCAGTCGGCTGCGAAATTGCGATTCGGGTCGCCGTTGACGAAAGCTGTTTGCGCACCGGCCAGCAGCGCTGCGCCCTCATAAATTTGATAGAACGGGTTCGGGCACACGACGGTCGCGTTCGACCGCGTTGGGTCGATCACGGTTTGCGCCAGTGAGAACAACGCTTCGCGCGAGCCGCTGACCGGCAGCACCTGCGTCGCCGGGTCGACGGCCACGCCGTAGCGGCGCTGAACCCAGTCGGCGATGGCGCTGCGCAGGGCCGGCTCGCCGACGGTGGCAGGGTAGCTGGCCAAGCCCTTGAGGTTGTCAACGACCGATTGTTTGATCAGCTCCGGCGTCGGGTGTTTGGGCTCGCCGATGCCCAGGCTGATCGGCGTAAATGTCGGGTTCGGCGTGATGCCTTTGGTGAGTGCACGCAGCCGCTCAAAGGGGTAGGGGTGCAGCTTGGCCAGCAGTGGGTTCATGTTGGTGCTGCTTCAACGCCCGCCAAGGGATCGTGCTGGCCGTAGCGCTTGTACAGTTGCGCACGCCGGCGCGGGCACACGTTGATTCGGCCTAGATCGCCGCCCACGTGCGGCAACGCCATCAGGCGCGGGTCCATCACGCGAAACCACAGTGCCGGCACATACGAGAGAGGAAACATGCCGAAGTAGCCGCTCGGCAATTGCGGCAGTTGTTCGAAATGGCGCAGTGACTGATAGCGCCGTGACGGGTTGGCGTGGTGGTCGGAGTGACGCTGTAGGTGAAAGGTGGCCAGGTTCGTGATGAGGTGGTTGGTGTTCCATGAATGGTGCGGCTGCGGGGCTTCAAAGCGGCCGTCTTTCAAACGCTCGCGCAACAATCCGTAGTGCTCGACGTAGTTCGCCGACGTGAGCTGCCACCAGGCCACGAGGTTGTGAACGAGCAGGAACGGCAGCATCACCCAGCCGAACGCGGCGATGAGCCCGAGTTGGAGCAAAGCAGTCACCGCGTAAGACTGCAGCATCGTGTTGTGAAGGCTCCAAGGCGACACCCCGAGCTGCACCAAACGCGCGGCTTCGAGTTGCCATGCGCGCCGAATGCCTCCGGGCACCTCGCGCAACGCGAACAGATAGATGTTTTCACCCATTCGCGCGCTGGCGTGGTCTTGCGGTGTTGCAACGAAGCGGTGGTGGCCACGGCCATGTTCGACCGTGAAGTGCCCATAGGCTGGAACCGCCAGCACCAACCGCGCCAGCCACTGTTCGATGGCAGAGCGCTTGTGGCCGAGTTCGTGGCCGGTGTTGATGCCCAGGCCCGAGTCGGTGCCGGCCACGTAGGCCAACATCAATAGGGCCCACCACGGCATCGGCTGAGTTGCAGCCCACCAGGCGCAGCCGATCAGCGCAACAAAATGAAGCGGCACCGTGGCCCAGGTCAACACGCGGTAGTAGCGGTCTTCTTCCAATTGCGGAACGACGGCCTCGGGAGGGTTGTTGCGGTCTTCGCCGATCAGTGCGTCGAGCAAAGGCATCAAGCCGTAGCTGATCAGGAGCGGGATTCCCAGTGCAAGGGGGTTGCCGGTCAGCCCATGAACCATGATGCCTAGAAACGGCACCAAAGGGTAGACCACCGACAAGGCCCAGGCCCAGCGTTTGTCGTCGCGGTAGACCACGCGCTGACCGGCGTCGTCAAGTGCGGTGTAGGCGACGGTCATGGTCAGGCGGCCAGCCCGGTCGCCGTGCAGTGGCTTGGCAGCGCCACCAAGGGCTGCGGCTTCCAACCCCGCTTGCGGTGCTCGGCCACCACATTGGTGAAGATGCCGCCGCGCACGTACCACTTGGCCGTGATGCGCACGAAGCGCGGCTTCGTGACCCTCACGATGTCGTCGAGGATCGTGTTCGTCACCTTCTCATGGAACGCACCTTCATTGCGGTAGCTCCAGAAGTACATCTTCAGGCTCTTGAGCTCGACACAGAGCTGGTCGGCCACCATGTCGATCGTGAAGTGTGCAAAGTCGGGCTGGCCAGTGAGTGGGCAGTTGCAGGTGAACTCTGGAATTTGGAACTGAATCAGGTAGTCGCGTCCCGAACTTGGGTTCGGAAAGACGTGCAATTCCTTGCTCGGCGCCGTCGGCGGATTCAGAGGCACTGCACGCTGTTGCGCGGAGTTGAGTTTGGGGGCGACGGACTTGGCCATTTTGGTTTGCTTTCGGTGACGCATTGGGCGAGTGTCTTGGCCCTTTTGGCAGAGGGCGGATGGTATCATCGGCGCCGCCCGCGGAGCCCATTGCCGAGCTGTTTTATCAACCGAATCAAGTACTTAGGCGTTACCGGCCTGCCCACTGCTCATGCGCCTGAATTCGATCAAGCTGTCTGGTTTCAAGTCATTCGCCGAGCCCACCAACTTTCAACTTCCGGGCCAACTGGTGGGCGTGGTCGGGCCCAACGGCTGCGGCAAGTCGAACATCATGGACGCGGTGCGCTGGGTGCTCGGCGAGAGCAAGGCGAGCGAGCTGCGTGGCGAGTCTATGCAAGACGTGATCTTCAACGGTTCGGGCCTGCGCAAGCCAGCCAGCCGCGCCAGCGTCGAACTCGTGTTCAGCAATGAAGACGGCCGAGCCGGCGGGCAGTGGAACCGCTTCGCTGAAATAGCCGTCAAGCGCGTGCTCACGCGCGACGGCACCAGCAGCTACTACATCAACAACCAGCCGGTGCGCCGCCGCGACGTGCAAGACGTGTTTCTCGGCACCGGCCTGGGGCCACGCGCCTACGCCATCATCGGCCAGGGCACGATCAGCCGCATCATTGAAAGCAAGCCAGAAGAGTTGCGTCTGTTCCTCGAAGAAGCCGCCGGCGTCTCGAAGTACAAGGAACGCCGCCGCGAGACCGACAACCGCCTGAACGACACACGCGAGAACCTCACACGTGTCGAAGACATTCTGCGCGAGCTCAACAGCAACCTCGACAGGCTGGAAAAGCAGGCCGAGGTGGCGAGCCAGTACCGAGGCCTGCAGCAGCAGGGCGAGTTGAAGCTGCACCAGTTGTGGTTCTTGAAACACCGCGATGCGGCAAGCGAAGAAATGCGCGTCAAAACGGCCGTCGCAGAGGCGACGAACGCGCTCGAAGCGCGCACCGCCGAGTTGCGGCACGGTGAAGCCGAGCTGGAAACGATTCGCCAGGCCCATTACCAGGTGAGCGACGATCTGCACGCGTCGCAAGGCTCGCTGGCCGAAGCTGCGCTCGAAGTGAGCCGGCTTGAAGAGCGAATCCGCTACGTGGTGGAAGGCCGCGAGCGTGTCGAACAGCGCCTGGTCGAGCTGAAGGTTCAGACCGAACAGTGGGCCGATCGTCGCAGCGAAGCACAGCACGAGCTGGAGCAGATCGCCGAGCGAATCGCTGCGGCCGATGAACAAGGCGAAGTGTTGGCCGCGCAAGCCGAAGAACATGCCGGCAACCTTCCGGGCTTCGAAGACTCAGTGCGTGCCGCGCAGAACGCAGCCAACCAGCAGCGCACGCAAGTCGCGGCAGTGCAGCAGCAGATTCAGGTCTTGGCCGCCGAAAGCCGCAACGTCGAAGACCAACGCCGGCAATTCAGCGCACGCCGCGAAAAACTGAGCACTGAAAAAGGTCAGCTCGCCGCGCCCGACCTCGACCGCCTGGCCGAGCTGAAGCGCCAGTTCAGCGACGCTGAAGAGGCCCAGGCCGTGTCTGACGGGCGCCTGCAGTCGCTGAACGAAGAGGTGCCGGCGCTTGATGAGCTGCGACGCACACGGCAAGACAGCGTCAACGCCGAAGGTGGCAAGCAGGCCGATCTGAGCGCGCGCCTTGAGGCACTTCGCGCGCTGCAGGAAAAGGTGCAGACCGAAGGCAAGCTCAAGCCCTGGCTTGCCAAACACGGACTCGATGCGTTGCAGGGCCTGTGGACCCGCATCCACATCGAATCGGGCTGGGAAACCGCGCTCGAAGCGGCCTTGCGCGAACGCATGGGCGCGCTCGAGGTCGGCCGGCTGGAAACCGTGCGGGCGTTCGCCAGCGACGCGCCGCCGGCCAAGCTCGCGTTCTACACCCCGCCGCAGGCGGCAATCGCGAACACGCACCAGACGCTGTCCAAACTCAGCGACCTGCTGCGCCTGAGCGACGCCGGCCTGAAGGCCCTGCTCAACGACTGGCTTGAAGGCGTGTACACCGCGGCCAACATCGACGAAGCGTTGGGCGAGCGCAGCAAGCTGACCCACGGCGAGGTGATCATGACGCGCGACGGCCACGCTGTGAGCCAGTTCGCGGTGAGCTTTTACGCGCCGGATTCTCAACAGGCCGGCATGCTGGCCCGTGCGCAGGAGATCGAGAACCTGGAACGCCAGTTGCGCGCCCAGGTGCTGATCGCCGAAGAGTCGCGCAGCGCGCTGGTCCGTGCCGAAGCCGCGTACACCGACGCGTCGCAGCGCCTGATAGGTGTGCGCCGCGAAGCCGCCGAAGCACAGACGCGTGCGCACCAGTTGCAGGTGGAGCTGCTGCGCGTGTCCCAGCTCGCAGCAGCCAGCAGCCTGCGGCGTGGCCAGCTCGAAGAAGAACTTGATGAGGTCAATGCCCAGCTTGACGCACTGGCCGAGCGAAGCGCCACCGGCGAAGCGCGTTTCGAAGAACTCGACATGCAGCTCGCCACCACGCAAGAGCGCCATGCCGAGCTCGAAGAAGCGGTGATCGGTGCCGAGCGCAAGCTCGCTGACGCGCGTGAACAGCTTCGGGCCCTAGAGCGTCAGTCGCAGGAGGCGCAGTTTGCGTCTCGTTCGTTGGCGGCACGGCGGGGGGAGTTACAGCGCGGCATCGAAACTGCGTCGCAGCAACTTGCCGGCAACGAACAATCGGGCGCACAACTCAACGAAGAACTGGTGCGCCTGACAGACGTGGCCGCGCAGGCTGGCCTGCAGACCGCGCTGGCGCTCAAGCTCGAACGCGAAGCCGCGCTCGGCGCCAAGCGCAGCGAGTACGACGACCTCACCATGCGACTGCGCCGCGCTGACGAACAGCGTTTGAAGCATGAACAAAGCCTGCAGCCGCTTCGCGACCGCATCACCAAGCTACAGCTCGAAGAGCAAGCGGCGCAACTCGGCGGCGCGCAATACCTCGAACAGCTCGTGGCCTCGGCGGTCGACTTTGAAGCGCTCGCAGTCGGTATCGAATCGGGCGGGGTGCGGCTCGCGGGCCTGCAGGCCGAAATCGACCGCATCGGCCGCGAGATCAATTCGCTTGGCGCTGTGAACCTGGCCGCGCTTGACGAGCTGACAGTCGCACGCGAACGCAAGACCTTCCTCGACGCCCAAAACGCCGACCTGATCGAGGCGATGACCACGCTCGAAGACGCGATCCACAAAATCGATCTGGAAACGCGCGACCTGCTGGCCAGCACCTTCCATCAGGTCAACGAACACTTTGGCCGCATGTTCCCGAGCCTGTTTGGTGGCGGCAACGCGCGCCTCGTGATGACCGGCGACGAGATTCTCGACGCTGGCGTGCAGGTCATGGCACAACCGCCGGGCAAGAAGAACGCCAGCATCCACCTGCTGTCGGGCGGCGAGAAGGCGCTCACGGCGATCGCACTTGTGTTTGCGATCTTCCAGCTGAACCCGGCGCCGTTTTGCCTGCTCGACGAAGTGGACGCGCCGCTCGACGACGCCAACACTGAGCGTTATGCCAAGCTCGTGAAAGAGATGGCGCAGGGCACGCAGTTCCTGTTCATCAGCCACAACAAGATTGCCATGGAAATGGCCGAGCAACTGATCGGGGTGACGATGCAAGAGCAAGGCGTGTCGCGTATCGTCACGGTCGACATGGAAGTGGCTGTTGCTTTGGCCGAAGCCGCGTAAATGACCGCCTTCGCCGCAAGCGCACTGCAGCTCCAGGTTCCGTTACTCGTTGCTTCGCTCCGCTTTGGTCGCCCGAACGGGCGCGCCGCCTTCATTCACAGGCTCTGCGGTCACCTGCTTGCGCCCGATCGGAGACTCGCATGAGCACACTCACCATCGCCCTCGCTTCACTCGGTGGTGTGGTGCTGGCCGGCGTGATCGCGCACGGGGCCTGGTTGGCGCACAAAGCTGGGCCCAAGCGCGCGTTTATCTTCGAAGCAACGCCCGAGCCACGCGACCCCGTGATGGGCGATGCCGTGGGCAGTGAGGCGGGGGAGGGCCTCGGCATCGACGATAACCACGGTATCCACGGTGTCGACGGCCTCGACGGCCTCGACGGCCTCGACGCTGTAGGCGGCATCTCAGGCCAAGACCGTCCTGCCCCGCGCATGCTCGAACGACGCCGGAACAAGCGCCGCGTGAACCGGCTCGATGCACTGATCGACTTGATGGCCCCCTTGACCATCGAAGCCCCCATCAGCGGTGACCTCGTGCTGGCGCATCTGCCCACGACTCGGCGTGCCGGTGGCAAGTCGTTTCTGATTGAAGGTCTGAACGCCGAGACCGGCGAATGGGAAACACCGGCCGGCGGCCAGCATTACAGCGAGTTCCAGTCTGGGGTGCAGCTTGCCAACCGCACCGGCGCGCTCAACGAAATCGAATATTCGGAATTCGTGCAGAAAGTGCAGGCCTTCGCCGACAGCGTGAACGCGATGGCCGACTTCCCCGACATGCTTGAAGCGGTGGCCAGCGCCCGCGAACTCGACGCTTTCGCCGGGGCGCACGACGCCCAGCTCGCGGTGCACCTCCAGGCGCGCTCGGCCGCCTGGAGTGTGGGCTACATCCACCAGCACGCCGGCCGCCACGGCTTCGTGCCCGGCGTGGTGCCCGGCCGGCTCGTGCTGCCCTCGGTGGAAGTGGGCGCACCACCGGTGCTCACCCTCACCTTCGACTCGCAGGCGGCGCTTGCCGATGACCCGAACCGCGCCGCCGTGCGTGACGTGACACTCAGCTTCGATGTGCCGCAGACCGATCCGAAAGCCGAACCCTTTGTGGCCTGGCAAGCAAGCGCCCAGGCGCTGTCGCTGGGCATGGATGCCGGCATCGTCGACGACGCTGGTCAGCCGCTCAGCCCCGAAGGTTTTGCCAGCATCGGCCACGAGCTCGAGCAGTTGTATGAGCAACTTGCGTCACGGGACATCGCGGCCGGTTCCGCTGTGGCACGGCGACTGTTCAGTTGAGTGCAGCGGGCGGCGCCCTGGCGCCGCAGAATGTCGCCATGCCGACGAAAGACTCCAGCCTTCCCACGCAACGCGCTGCCGTTCTGCGCGAACAGTTGCAGCAGCATGCGCACCGCTATTACGTGCTCGACGAGCCGAGCATTCCCGATGCCGAGTACGACCGACTTTTTCAGGAACTGCGGGCGATAGAGACTGAGTACCCTGAGCTGCTGAGTGCCGACTCGCCTACCCAGCGTGTGATCGGCGAGGTTCTCGCGGGCTTCAAGGCCGTGCGTCACACGGTGCCGATGCTGTCGATTCGCACCGAGACCGACACCGAAAGCAGCGGCGCCACCGGCTTTGACGCACGGGTGCGGCGTGAACTCGAACTCGCTGGCGAGGCGCCGCCGGTCGAGTTCGCGGCCGAGCTCAAGTTCGATGGACTCGCTATCAACCTGCGTTATGAAGCTGGTGTGCTGGTGCAGGCCGCGACGCGTGGCGACGGCGAGAAGGGCGAGGATGTCACGCAGAACATTCGCACCATTGCGCAGATTCCGCTGCGCCTGTTCGGCGTGGCGCCGCCCGTGCTCGAAGTGCGCGGCGAGGTCTACATGCGCCGCGCTGATTTCAACGCGATGAACGAACGCCAGCGTGAACTGATCGCGGGGGGCGCAAAAAACGAGAAAACTTTCGTCAACCCGCGCAACGCCGCCGCGGGCGCGGTGCGCCAGCTCGACCCAGCCATCGCGGCCCGACGGCCCTTGAGCTTTTTCGCCTACGGCCTGGGTGACGTGCAGGGCTGGGACGTGCCAGCCACGCACAGCGGCCTGCTCGACGCGCTCGCCGCCATGGGGCTGCCGGTGTGCGCCGACCGCGCCGTGATCCACGGGGCTGAAGGGCTGGTCGCCTTTCATCGCGCCATGGGCGAGAAGCGCGATGCGCTGCCTTTCGACATCGACGGCGTGGTCTACAAGGTGAATTCGCGCGCGCTGCAGCAGCGGCTGGGCTTCGTTAGCCGCGAGCCGCGCTGGGCGGTGGCGCACAAGTACCCGGCGCAAGAGCAGATGACGGTCGTGCGCGACATCGACATCCAGGTCGGCCGCACCGGCAAGCTCACGCCGGTTGCCAAGCTTGAGCCGGTGTTCGTTGGCGGAACGACGGTCAGCAACGCCACGCTGCACAACGAAGGCGAAACCCGCCGCAAGGACGTTCGCATCGGCGACACGGTGATCGTGCGGCGCGCGGGCGACGTGATCCCGGAAGTGGTGGGTGTGGTGCTGGAGCGGCGGCCTGCTGATGCGGGCGAGCCTTTTGATCTGGTCCAGCGCCTGAATGGGAAGTGCCCGATCTGCGCCAGCGCCATCGCGCGCGAAGACGGCGAGGTCGACTGGCGCTGCTCGGGCGGCCTGTATTGCCCGGCGCAGCGCAAGCAGGCGATCCTGCATTTTGCGCAGCGGCGAGCCCTCGACATCGAAGGCCTGGGTGACAAGCTGGTTGACCAACTGGTGGAGAGCGCCATCATCCGCACACTTCCCGAGCTGTACTCGCTTGGTCTGGCCAAACTGAGCGAGCTCGACCGCATGGGCGAAAAGAGCGCCGTGAACTTGTTGGCAGGGCTGGAAGCAAGCAAGCGGACGACGCTCGCGCGCTTCGTTTACGGGCTGGGCATCAGGCACGTGGGCGAGACCACGGCGAAAGATCTGGCCAAGCACTTCGGCGGTATCGACCGGGTGATGGCTGCCAGCCTCGACCAGCTGCTCGAAGTGAACGATGTCGGCCCGGTGGTCGCACAAAGCGTTCGCACTTTCTTCGACCAGCCGCACAACTGCGAAGTGGTCGAACAACTTCGTGCTGCGGGTCTGAGCTGGGAGGAGAACGAAGGCACCGCCGACACCCGCCCCAAGCCGCTTGTTGGCAAGACATTCGTTTTGACCGGGACGCTGGCCTCGCTGTCACGCGACGACGCCAAAGATCGCATCGAAGCCGCGGGTGGCAAGGTCAGCGGTTCGGTTTCGAAGAAAACGCACTTCGTCGTGGCCGGTGCCCAGGCCGGCAGCAAACTCGACAAGGCGCGTGAGTTGGGTGTTGCGCTGCTCGACGAAGCCGCCTTGCTGGCGTTGCTTGCAAGGCCTGCGTCATGAAGCAAGAGCCCGAGTTCACTGCCTGGCTCGACCAGTTGCAGGCGCGGGCCGACGCAGCGCCAGAGTCGCCGCGCGAGGCGCTGTGGCTCGATGCTGCGAGCGCGTGTATCGGCAGCATTGAGCCGGCGTTGGCGCAGCGCATCGAGGCAGCGGGCCTGCCCTTGAAACGAAGGGCGCAAGCCTGGTTCATCAGCGATGGCGTTGACCCAGCGTTGGCGCAGATCGCTCGCTGGATCAGCGATCACGGCCTGGGCGGTCGCTGGCGCGACGAGTTGCTCGCGGTCACCGATGCAGAAGGCCGGGTGCACGGGCACATCGAGCGCGCGGCCGTGCGGCCGTTGGGGATCACCAGCTTCGCAGTGCACCTTGTCGCCCACGCCGAAGAAGGCGGCGTCTGGGTGCAGCAGCGTGCGCTCGACAAAGCCACCGACCCCGGCCTGTGGGATACCGCGATGGGCGGCCTGGTGGCGGGTGGCGAATCGGTCATGCAGGCGCTGGAGCGTGAAACCTGGGAAGAGGCCGGCTTGCGCCTGACCGAGTTGCGTACCGTTGCCACACTCGGGCGCATCACGGTTCGCCGCCCGGTTGATGCGCACGGCTACATGGTCGAGCACACCGACGTGTTCGAGGCTACCGTGCCGAGCGGTGTGGTGCCTGTCAATCAAGACGGCGAAGTTCATCGCTTCGAGCGCGTCGATCATGTGGACCTTCGTGCAAGGATGTTGCGCGGCGAGTTCACGCTCGAAGCGTCTTGGATCCTGGCGCGGTGCTTGCGGCGAATGGACGGCGAGGCGTGAATCACCGAGCCGCGTGAGGCTGTGCTGGCCAGCGCGGTGGCTGCCCCACACTCGCTCGGCAGCCCTGTGGCGTGTTGAATCTGATTCGCGCAATGTGCGTCAGCGGTCAAACATGCAACGGTTCAACGGGTGAACTCTGCTGCGTGAAGCGGTCCGGTTTTGGCGCCGAATGTTCACGCCGAATTTCAAGTCATCCCTACACTTGCCACCCCATGCGAATTGAACAGATTAGACAGCGCCTGCGCACCCTTGGTGCCGGACCAGGCCACGAATACCGTGTGCTTCGGCTGTGGTCACAGGCCTTGCCGCAGGCCAGTGGCAAGCGAAAGCCCGAAGACTACCTGCCGCTGGCCGTGCGCAACGCGCTGCCCGCGCTGGAGACCGAGTTGCTGGGCCTGGCGCGTCTGCGCTCACTGCACCCCGGCGAAGACGGCTCGGCACGCCTGTTGGTTGAGTTGGTCGATGGGCAAACGGTTGAGAGCGTGCTGCTGCCACGCAAGGGCGTGTGTGTGTCGACGCAGGTGGGTTGCGCCGTCGGCTGCGTGTTCTGCATGACCGGGCAGGGCGGCTTGATCCGCCAGCTCGGCAGCGCCGAGATCGTGGCGCAGGTGGCCCTGGCGCGTGCGCTGCGGCCCGTGACGAAGGTCGTGTTCATGGGCATGGGTGAGCCGGCGCACAACCTCGACAACGTGATCGAAGCGATCGAGCTGCTCGGCACGGCCGGCAACATCGGCCACAAGAACCTGGTGTTCTCGACGGTCGGCGACCGGCGCGTATTCCAGCGCTTGCCGCTCGGCGCGGTGAAGCCGGCACTGGCCTTGTCTTTGCACTCCACGCGGGCTGAGTTGCGGGCCCGGCTGATGCCGCGTGCGCCATGCATGGACCCGGCCGAACTGGTGGAACTCGGCGAGCAGTACGCCCGCGCGACCGGCTACCCCATCCAGTACCAGTGGACCTTGCTGGCGGGTGTGAACGACAGCGGCGACGAACTCGACGGGATCGTCCGGTTGCTCGCCGGAAAATTCGCCATGCTCAACATGATTCCGTACAACGCGGTCGACGGGCTGCAGTTTGCCCGCCCGCCAGCCGAACGCGCCACGGCCATTGCGCGTTCGCTGCAGCGCAGGGGTATTCTCACCAAGCTGCGGCAATCTGCCGCGCAGGATGTGCAAGGTGGCTGCGGCCAGCTGCGCGCCCGGGCGCTCGGCGGAGCGAAAGAACCCGTCGTATCGGTTGCGTCACCCGCCCTGTCGAACCAGACCGCGCCCGTGGTCTGGTTCGCGGCACAGTCACAACCATCAACACATCACACGGAGTAAGCAGCATGGCAATGGACGTGGTCGACTATGAGATCAAAGGCGCAGAAATGCAGTTCGTCGAGGTCGAGCTCGACCCTGGAGAAGCGGCGGTGGGCGAAGCCGGCAGCATGATGTACATGGATGCTGGCATCCAGATGGACACGGTCTTTGGCGACGGCTCGCAAAGCGGCGCTGGCAGCGGTCTGCTCGGCAAGCTGCTCGGTGCGGGCAAGCGGCTCGTCACTGGCGAGTCGCTGTTCACCACGGTCTACACGAACCAGTCGTCGGGCAAGCTTCGGGTGGCCTTCGCAGCGCCTTACCCCGGCAAGATCATGGCCATGGATCTTCGCAAGCTGAACGGCGTGCTGATTTGCCAGAAAGACGCTTTCCTCTGCGCCGCGCGTGGTGTGTCGCTCGGCATCTATTTCCAGCAGAAACTCTCGGTTGGGTTTTTTGGTGGTGAAGGCTTCATCATGCAAAAGCTCGAAGGCGATGGATTGGCCTTCGTGCATGCCGGCGGCACCGTGCTCCAGCGTGAACTTGCCCCCGGGCAAACGCTGTTGATCGACACCGGCTGCATCGTCGCTTTCACGCCGAGCGTGAACTTCGAGATCCAGTATGTTGGCAAGGTCAAGACCGCCTTGTTCGGAGGCGAGGGCCTGTTCCTCGCAAAAGTCACCGGACCCGGAACGGTGTGGCTGCAAAGCTTGCCGTTCTCGCGTCTGGCTTCGCGTGTGTTCGCCGCTGCGCCACAGCGCGGCGGTTCGCGCGAAGAGGGTTCGTTGCTCGGCGGCCTTGCCGTCGGCGGGCTGCTCGGCAACGTGTTTGGGGGTGGCGATGATGACTGAGCCCGTGATCAACCGGTTGCGCAGCGCCGCACCGGGCCGGCCCGAGCAATGCCCTTTCGCAGAGCGCCCAGTGACCCCTTCTCGGCCCTGCTGGGATCGTCCGCCGTACTCGGCTAGCGCGGTTCACATATGAAGTTGCTGCTCGATTCTTTTTGGCGCGCGGCGGTGTATTGCCTGCACCCGCGCGTGATCGCGCTGTCGGTTCTGCCACTCTTGCTGATGGCGGGCCTGGCGTTTGGCGTGGGCTATTTCTTCTGGGAGCCCGCGGTGTCGGGCGTGCGCCAGGCTCTTGAGTCGTGGGAATTGGTTGCGGCCTTCATCGGCTGGCTCGAAGGGCTGGGCCTGTCGAACCTGAAGTCGGTTCTCGCACCGATGATGGTGGCGTTCGCCAGCGTGCCGATCATCGTGGTGCTGTCGCTGCTTTTGGTGGCGGTGTTGATGACACCGTCGATCCTTCGCCTGGTCGGCGAGCGCCGCTTTGCGCTGATGGAACGCAAGCGTGGTGGCTCGTTCCTGGGCAGCCTGTTCGGCGCTTTCTGGGCCACGCTGGTGGCGCTGATTGGCTTGTTGGTGTCGATCCCGCTCTGGTTCGTTCCGCCGCTGGTGCTGATCCTGCCGCCTCTGATTTGGGGCTGGCTGACCTACCGCGTGATGACCTACGACGTGCTCGCCGAGCACGCCAGCCGCGAAGAACGCCGTGAGCTCGTCAAACGCCATCGCGCCAGCCTGCTCGGCATGGGTGTGTTGACCGGCTACCTCGGCGCGGCACCCTCGCTCGTTTTGGCTTCGGGTGCGCTGGCCGTCGTGTTTGCACCGGTGCTGGTGCCTCTGGCCGTGTGGATCTACACGCTCGTGTTCGCGTTCTCGGCGCTGTGGTTCGCGCATTTCGCTTTGGCTGCGCTGCAGACCTTGCGTGCCGAGCGCCACGTGGTGCCCGCCACGCGCGGCGGCGTGGCCGACGCAGTGGTGATCGAAGCGGTGGCGCCGCGCGCCCAGCCCGCGTCGTTGCCACCGCTCCGGGCTGGCAAATGAATTCGGCTCCGAGCGGGTGGGTCGAATTCGCTCACAGGCTTTCAGTCCACCCTCAAGACAACTCAATCAAAGCATGAATTTCGGACTCATCATCATTGGCGACGAGATCCTTTCGGGCAAACGGGCCGACAAGCACCTGCCCAAAGTTATAGAGCTGCTCTCGGCCCGCGGCCTCGAACTGGCATGGGTGCGCTACGTGGGCGACGATCCGCAGCGCATTGCCGCAGACCTGAGGTTTGCGTTCGAAAGCGGCGACGTGGTGTTCTCGTGCGGTGGCATCGGTGCCACGCCCGATGACCACACACGCCAATGCGCGGCGGCCGCGCTGGGCCGGCCGTTGCTCTTGCACGAGCAAGCGCGCGACCTGATCTTTGAGCGCATGCGCGACACCGCCAACGAGCAGGGTGTTCCGTTTGAGCCCGACCGCCTCGACAACGTGCACCGGCTCAACATGGGCGTGTTTCCCGAGGGCGCTCAGCTCGTTCCAAACCCTTACAACAAGATCCCCGGTTTCAGCGTGGGCAGCGTGTACTTCGTGCCCGGCTTCCCGGTCATGGCCTGGCCCATGATCGAGTGGGTGCTCGACGGGTGTTATGCGCACCTGCAAGGCCAAGGAGCAAAAAGGGAAAAGTCGGTGATCGTGTTCGGCGCGATGGAGGCGACGCTGACGCCGCTGATGGAAAGCATCGAGTCGCGCTTCGCCGGCGTCAAGGTTTTCAGCCTGCCCAGCGTTGATCACCCTCAATGGGGTCGCCACATTGAGCTTGGCGTGAAAGGCCGAGCTGACCTGCTCGACGCGGCCTACGCGCATTTACTCGCCGGGCTCGAAACGCACGGCACGAGGTTGGGCCCTGAGTTGGTGCGATAACGCCAAACAGTGTGGGAATCTATGGTGCAGGCAACGGCACCAATGTGGAGCATTTGAAGCGCTGGAAGCTTGGTTTTACGCCGGTGCAACGAGAGTGCAAAGGCCCGGTGCGGTTGCTGTCGCAGGCATGCTTTCTGCTACATTCCTGTGCGCATTTTTGGGCCTGGTCGCAGGCCATTTGATGCTGATCGCTCGTTCTCAACCCACCGCAAACAAGCAAGCCCACCAGGAGTTTCAGATGGCCAGCAAGACCGTTGCCGACGTGATGAAGATGGTCAAAGAAAACGAGATCAAATTCGTTGATTTTCGCTTCACCGACACCCGCGGCAAAGAGCAGCACGTTAGCGTGCCCGTGTCTCACTTCAATGAAGACAAGTTCACATCCGGACATGCTTTTGACGGCTCGTCTATTGCCGGCTGGAAGGGCATCGAAGCCTCAGACATGCAGCTCATGCCCGATGCCAACACCGCCAACATCGATCCGTTCTTTGAAGAGCCCACGCTGATCCTGACCTGCGACGTTGTCGAGCCAGGCGACGGCAAACCCTACGAGCGCGACCCACGTTCGCTGGCCAAGCGCGCCGAGGCCTACATGAACGCTTCGGGCCACGGTGACACCGCCTTCTTTGGCCCTGAACCCGAATTCTTCGTGTTTGACAGCGTGCGCTGGGGCAACGACATGTCGGGCTGCTTCTCGAAGATCGAATCTGAAGAAGCGGCCTGGAACTCTGGCAAGGAATACGAACACGGCAACTCCGGCTACCGCCCGAGCGTGAAGGGCGGCTACTTCCCGACCCCGCCCGTCGACTCGTTCCAAGACATGCGCTCCGAGATGTGCCTGGTGCTCGAATCGCTGGGCATTCCTTGTGAAGTGCATCACCATGAAGTCGCCAACGCCGGGCAGATGGAAATCGGCACGCGCTTCAGCACGCTGCTCCAGCGCGCCGACTGGGTGCAGTTGCAAAAGTACGTGATCCAAAACGTGGCCCACAGCTACGGCAAGACTGCGACCTTCATGCCCAAGCCTATCGTTGGCGACAACGGTTCCGGCATGCACGTGCACCAATCGGTTTGGAAAGACGGCAAGAACCTTTTCGCAGGTGACGGCTATGCCGGACTGAGCGAATTCGCTCTGTACTACATCGGAGGCATCATCAAGCACGCACGCGCTCTGAACGCCATCACCAACCCGGGCACGAATTCCTATAAGCGCCTGGTGCCGGGCTACGAAGCCCCGGTAAAGCTGGCCTATTCGGCGAAGAACCGCTCGGCGTCGATCCGCATTCCATTCGTCGCGAACCCGAAGGGGCGCCGCGTCGAAGCGCGTTTTCCTGACCCACTGATGAACCCGTACCTGGGTTTCTCGGCCATGCTGATGGCTGGCCTCGACGGCGTAGAAAACAAGATCCACCCTGGCGAGCCCGCCAGCAAAGACCTGTACCACCTGCCGCCGGAAGAAGACAAGTTGATCCCGACCGTCTGCCACAGCCTGGATCAGGCGCTTGAGTATCTCGACAAAGACCGCGCGTTCTTGACCAAGGGTGGCGTATTCACCGACGCCTACATTGACGCCTACATCGACCTGAAGATGCAGGAAGTGACGCGCTTCCGCATGGCCACGCACCCGGTCGAGTTCGACATGTATTACACGCTGTAAGGCCTGCGTCGCAAGGCGCGTCTTGAGCGAGAGAGGGACGGCGCATGCCGTCCCTCTTGCTTTGTGGGTGCTCTGTGCGGTGCACGAGCAACGTGCGACACAATCTGCGCTGTCAGGTCGGCGGCACGAGCGCTTGCCGCGTTCTATCGGTGTGGAGAAAAGTGGCATGAGCTTTCTGAATTTCTCGGGGTGTGGGTTAACGGTGGTCCTGGCGCTCGGCGTGGTCGCGCAGGCGCAGGCCGCTCCTGCCGAAACCGGCACGATGTACCGCTGCCCGGGCAACGACTACAACAACACAATCACAGCCAAGGAAGCCAAAGACAAGGGCTGCAAGACCATCGACGGCGCCCCGATCACGATCATTCAGATCACCAAGCAAAGGTCCGCGCCGCCCGCCGCACCCGGCGCCTCTGGTCCGGCCGCCACGCGCATCGACCCGGCTGAACAGCGCACCCGCGACAACGACGCGCGCCGCATCCTCGAAGCCGAGCTCAAGCGCGAAGAAGAGCGCCTGACCTTCATGCGCACCGAGTTCAACAACGGCGAGCCCGAGCGCCGCGGTGACGAGAAGAACAACCAAAAATACATCGAGCGGGTAAGCGACATGAAAGCCGCGTTGGCCCGCAAGGAAAACGACATCGCGTCCATCAAGCGCGAGCTGGCCAAGCTGCCGTCGTGATACGCAGGGCAGGCGGGGCACCCGAGAGCATTCCCGAGGCCTCCGCGACCGCGGCATACGCCGCTTTCGATCATCTCGCGACCATGATCGCGGTGGTGGGCACCGACGGGCAGTGTGTCTTTGCAAACGCCGCGTTCGAAAGTGTGCTGGGCCTGTCACGGCGCAACGTGCAGCGCAGGTCGGTGTTCGACTGGTTTGCCGACCCCGCCCAGCTGCGCGATACCGTGCTGGCTGTGAGTCAAAACGAATACTCGACCAGCCGACTCGAAGCCCTGTTGCGGCGACCGACCAGCACCCATGGCGAGCCGCTTCCCGTTCACGTGATCGTGAACCAGATTGAGCAATCACCGAACGTTGTTGTTGAACTGCTCGAGATCGAGCAGCAGACACGGCAAGGCCGTGAAGAACGCGCGCTCGACCAAACGCGGGTCACAAAAGAGCTGATCCGCAACCTGGCGCACGAGATCAAGAACCCGCTGGGTGGGATCCGCGGCGCGGCCCAGCTGTTGGAAATGGAAGTCGAGTCGCGCGCGCTGACCGAATACACCCAGGTCATCATCAACGAGGCCGACCGGTTGCAGGGCTTGGTCGACCGCCTGCTGGCGCCGCACCGCAAGCCGCACGTGATGAGCGACGTGAACATCCACGAGGTTTGCGAAAGGGTGCGGGCGCTGATCTTGGCCGAGTTCCCGCGCGGTCTGACGGTCGAGCGTGACTACGACACGTCGATCCCCGACTTTCGCGGCGACCGTGAGCAGCTGATTCAGTCCGTTCTAAACATCGCTCAGAACGCTGCGCAAGCGCTGGCTGAGCGCATTGCCGGCGGCGACGCGCGCATTCTGCTGCGCACCCGGATCGCCCGGCAGGTCACGCTAGGCAAGCAACGCTACCGTCTGGCACTGGACTTGCATATTCAGGACAACGGCCCGGGCGTGCCCGAGTCCCTACGGGATCGCATCTTCTATCCACTTGTTTCGGGGCGGGATGGCGGCTCCGGGCTCGGACTCACACTCGCGCAAACGTTCGTGCAGCAACACCTGGGCACGGTCGAATGCGAAAGTGAGCCGGGCAAGACGACTTTCAAGATAGTGATGCCGCTTTCTTAGGCCCACCGATTGCATCGAGCAGTCGCCAAGCCCGAGGGCGGGCCACAGACAAACGAACCTCGGGCACTGCATGAAACCCATCTGGATCGTTGACGACGACCAATCCATCCGCTTCGTGCTGGAAAAGGCGCTGACACGCGAACAGTTCACTGTTTGCAGTTTCACGAACGCACGCGACGTACTCAAGGCGCTCGAAGACGACGAGCCGCAGGTGCTCGTGTCCGACATCCGCATGCCCGGCGGCTCGGGCATTGAGCTGCTGGGTAAGGTGCGCGAAAGCCACCCGGCGCTGCCCGTCATCATCATGACCGCGTATTCCGACCTCGACAGCGCTGTGAGCGCTTTCCAGGGAGGTGCATTTGAATACCTGCCAAAGCCTTTCGACCTGCCGAAAGCGGTCGAGCTGATCCGCCGCGCAGTGGAAGAAAGCCTGCGCGAGGAAGTGCGTGAAGAGAAGGCCGCGCAAATGCCGGAAATGCTCGGGCAGGCACCGGCCATGCAAGACGTGTTTCGTGCCATCGGCCGGTTGAGCCAGAGCATCGTCACCGTGCTGATCACCGGCGAGTCAGGTTCGGGCAAGGAGCTCGTGGCCAACGCGCTGCATAAGCACAGCCCGCGCGCCAGCGGCCCCTTCGTGGCAATCAACACCGCTGCGATCCCTAAAGATCTGCTCGAATCGGAGCTGTTCGGCCACGAGCGCGGGGCTTTCACTGGCGCGCAGACCACGCGCCGCGGCCGATTCGAGCAGGCCGACGGCGGCACACTGTTTCTTGACGAAATCGGCGACATGCCGTTTGACTTGCAAACCCGTTTGCTGCGTGTGTTGTCCGACGGCCAGTACTACCGTGTCGGTGGCCACAACCCCATGCGAAGCAATGTGAGGGTGATCGCTGCCACGCACCAGAACCTGGAAGACCGTGTGCGGCTCGGCGCGTTTCGCGAAGACCTGTTCCACCGCCTGAACGTCATTCGGCTGCGCCTCCCGGCCCTGCGTGAGCGCAACGAAGACGTTGCGGCACTGACTCGATTTTTCCTGCAAAAGAGTGCCAAGGAACTGGGTGTCGAAGCAAAGCGCATCACCGATGCCGCACTGGCGCGATTGACGCGGTTCGAGTTTCCCGGCAACGTACGCCAGCTCGAAAACATCTGCCACTGGCTCACCGTGATGGCGCCGTCGCAGATGATCGAAGCG
The DNA here is from genome assembly GCA_038227445.1 of Burkholderiales bacterium. GTDB lineage: Bacteria > Pseudomonadota > Gammaproteobacteria > Burkholderiales > Burkholderiaceae_C > LMDS01. Next base: position 33,584 of record JBBRPV010000046.1, read on the forward strand.
AAAGATCTGCCGCCCGAATTGCAAGCTGCGCCAGTTGCTGCGTCGCCGGTCCCTATATCGCCAGCCCTGCCCGACGCTGTGCCCGTGCTTGTCTCTGTGCCTGTCCGAAGTGCCGCGGGTGTTGTGGCCGATGAGCCGCTGCAGGCCGCGTTTGCAACCCCCGCCACGTCCGCCGTGGCGCCCGCAGTGCACTGGCTGGCGGGCTTGGAGCAAGACGCGCGCGCTATGTTGGTGGCCGGTCAACCGGAGGTCTGGGACGCGCTGACCCGCAAGTTCGAGGCGCAGCTGATCCACACCGCGCTCGAAGTCACACGAGGCCGTCGCATCGAAGCCGCGCAGAAGCTCGGCATCGGGCGCAACACGATCACCCGCAAGATCCAGGAGCTCGGACTCGACGACTGAAGCCGCCGAGCGCTCGGTCAATTGTCAGATCCCTTGCCGCGCTGCACCGCGACTGCGTGTCGTTCTCAGCGACTGGATACAAGGACTCTGGGGCTCGGGGCAATCAAACTCAGCAAGAGACGTTGTACGTCAGCGGGACGACCCTAGTTTCCCGCTCAATCCGCCCACGGTGCGAGCCTCGCGCCGCCCGATACGTCTGCACATCGAGTAACTTCGCACGCTGCCGCACCAAAGTGCTCAAGAAGCGGCTTGATTGCGTCGATCCACTGTTGCCCGCACATCGTCCGCTGTTCTGCGAGTAGTGCGGTGCGCAGCAGTACCCCGTTCTTGACGCGGCACCCAAGGAGGTCCTTCATGGATCGACTGATCAGCAGCGCCGCACTTGCGGCCACGTTCGTTTCTTTCGCACCCGCCGGCTGTGATGGCGATAGCCACTCGACGTTGGCGGCAAGCAGCCCCACGGGCGGTGCGAGCGAGCCCGCGATCCAGGCCATTCAAGGCCTGACCGCGCCCAGCAGCGTGTCCGTCGTGACCGCCAAGAACGCCAGCTGAAGCCCGCACTGGACAAGCCCATGAACCAGGCAATGCCCCACTCCGCTCGTCTGGCGCTGGTCCCGGCCGCCCTCCAGATCAAACGAACGCAAACCCTCTCGCGGCTCGATGTCACGTTCTAATTCGTCTGATCGGTGTCAACCCTTGCAGCTGGTTTTCCGGCATTTGCAGGTGGTCGCGTTGGCCCTTTCCGCCACAACGCAGCTGTATGCGCAAACCGCCGGCTCGTCTGGCGGTCCCGATCCTGTGGCCATCGATGAACTGGAAAGGCTCTTGTCCCAACCGGTCTACGGCGAAAGCCGTGCCTCGGCCGCCTCCAAGCATTCGCAGGACCTTGAACGCGCGCCTGCCGCGGTGGTTGTCCGAACCAGCGGGGAGATCCGGGCGCAGGGCTATCGCACCCTGGCGGAGGTGCTCGAAAGCATGCCGGGCATCCATACCCATTACGACCGCGCCTATGTCACCGGCGGGGTACGTGGCATCAACCGGCCGGGTGACTACAGTTCGCGCCTGCTGATCCTCATCGATGGCACGCGCATCAACGAAGCGCTGTATGAAAGTGGGCCCATCGGGCTCGAGTTTCCACTCGACATCGGCCTCATAGACCGCGTCGAGTTCGTGCCCGGGCCCGGCTCGGCACTGTACGGCTCCAGTGCAGTTCTGGGCGTTGTGAATGTGATCACGCGCACGCCATCCCAGGCCCATGGCCTGACTGTGACGGCCGCAGTTGGCACTGATGCAAACCGCAAGCTGTCGCTCGCCTGGGGCGGCGATCTGGCCGGCGCGCGTCTGCTTCTTGGAGTGGCTAGCGAGAATCGTCCGGGGCACGATCTCTACTTTCCCGAGTTCGATTCAGAAGACACAAATCGGGGCGTCGCCCATGACGCCGACGGAGAGAGGGCAACCAAGGTCTATGCAAAGGCGCGCTGGACAGCGCTGACGCTGACGGCTGGCGCTTCCGAGCGGGTGAAGAACATTCCCACAGCCTCCTACGGCGCACAGTTCAACTCGCCGAACCCCTGGACCGATCAGTACTGAGCACGAGCACGAATACCGATGTCCCTGGCCCGCGATTTGATCAAGCTGAGCGAGGGACGATATAAGGTCTCCCTCAGCGATCTTGAACAAACGAGCGCTGTGGGAGAGTCTCTTTTCGACCAAGATCAGAGACCAT
>JBBRPV010000047.1:0-35682 GCA_038227445.1 Burkholderiales bacterium
ACGGTCTTGATGGGCATCCTCGATCTCGATAGCAATGGCGCCATCGGCAGGATCGCCGCCGGCGATCACGCTCAGCGATGGCCTCGCCGTCCATCATCAAACTCGATCAGCGGTCCATCGAATTGGGTGATCGCACTCACTTGACTTCGGCGACCACGCCGCCGTACCTGGGCTTGTCTTCGCCGTGAGCGAACACGGCAGGTGCTGCGCCAACAGCGAGGGTGAGGGCAAGTGCGCGAACCAAGATTTGAAAAGTCTTCATGAACGTCTCCAGGGTGGAACGAGGGGTTGATGACCGGCAATGGCCAATCAGTCAGAAAGCTTGCCTGTTCGATTCCGCGACCAGCCGCGCGATCGGCTCGCGACCGAACAGCCAAACCATGGCCGGGGTGAGGAAGGTGTCGAGCAGGGTCGAGCTGATCAGCCCCGAGAAGATGATCACCGCCACGGGGTTGAGGATTTCAGTGCCCGGCTGGCCAGCCTCGAACAGCAGCGGCGCCAACGCAAACGCCGCCACCAGTGCCGTCATCAGCACCGGCGTCAAGCGCTCCAGCGAGCCGCGCACCAGCATCTCCTTGCCGAACTGCTCACCTTCGAAGGCGCACAGGTTGATGTAGTGGCTGATCTTCAAAATGCCATTGCGTGCCGAGATACCGGCCAGCGTGATGAAGCCGATCAGCGCCGCCACCGACAGCGGCTGCCCCGACAGCCACAGGCCGAACACCGCGCCGACCAGTGCCAGCGGGATGTTGGCCATGATCATCAGCGCCAGCACGCCGCTGCGGTAGCGGCTGTACAGCACCATAAACACGAGCGCTGCGGACAAGATAGACAGCCAGCCGATCAGCCGGCTGGCTTCTTCCTGCGCCTCGAACTGCCCGCCCAATTCGATGTAGTAGCCGGCGGGCAGCTTCAGGTCGGCCACCACCTTGCGCAGGTCGGCCACCACGTCCGACAGTGGCCGCTGCGAGGTGTTCGCCGACAGCACGATGCGCCGCTTGCCGTTGTCGCGGCTGATCTGGTTCGGGCCGTCGGACTCTTCAATGCTGGCCAGCTTCGACAGCGGCACACGCCCAGTCGGTGTGTTGACCAGCATGTTGTTCAAGCCCTCAATCGAGCGCACCCGCTCGGGCAGGCGCAAGAGCAGGTCAAAGCGCCGGTTGCCTTCGATCACCTGCGTGATGCGTTCGCCATCCACCAGCATCTGCAACTCAGTCAACAGCTTTGACGGCGCGAGGCCATAAATCTCGGCGGCGGCGTAGTCCACGCGCACCTTGATCTGCGGCGTCAGCACCTGCTTCTCGATCTCGAGGTCGGCCAGGCCGGGAATGGTGGCCAGGCGCGTGCGCAGCGCGTCGGCCTCGCCGCGCAGGGTGTCGAGGTCGTCGCCGAAGATCTTGATCGCGATCTGCGCTCGCACGCCCGACAGGATGTGATCGAGCCGGTGGCTGATCGGCTGGCCGATGCTGATTGCCGCCGGCAGCGTGACCAGCCTGCTGCGCATGTCGGCATAAATGACATCGGTGTCGCGGGTCGAAGGCTTGAGCTTCACATCAAGCTCGGACGAATGCACACCCTCGGCATGCTCGTCCAACTCGGCACGGCCGGAACGGCGGCCGACGTGCTCGACCTCGGGCACCTGTTGCAAGAGCAGCTCCGCTTGCCGCGCGATGCGCACCGACTCTTCAAGCGTCGTGCCCGGATTCAAGCGCAGGCCGATGACCACAGAACCTTCGTTGAAAGGCGGCAGGAAGGTCTTGGCGAAGAATGGCACTGCGGCCGCCGCCACCAACACGGCAACGCCCCCGGCAACGAGCAAGCGCTGCGCGTGCTCTAAGGTCCAACCCAGCCCCGAGGCATAGTGGCGCTTCAGCCAGCGCACGAGCCGGGGCTCGCCATGGTCCAGGCTCTTGAGCATGGGAAGCAGGTAGTAGGCCATCACCGGCGTCAACGTCACCGACACCAGCATTGAGGCCAGGATGGCAGTGATGTAGGCCACGCCGAGCGGCATGAACAAGCGGCCTTCGATGCCCGGCAGCAGGAACAGCGGCACAAAGACCAACACGATGATGAAGGTGGCATAGACGATGGCCGAACGCACCTCCAGGGTTGCCTTGGCGATCAGCTCCACCGGGTTAACAGGCATTGGCGAGTCAGCGCCTTGTAGACGACTGAGCTTGAGCCTGCGCAGCACGTTCTCGACGCCAACCACCGCATCGTCGACCAGCTCGCCGATGGCGATGGCCAGTCCGCCCAGGGTCATCGTGTTGATCGACAGCCCGAAGTAGTGAAACACCAGCACCGTGGTCAAGATCGAGGCCGGAATGGCGGCCAGCGAAATCAGCGTCGTGCGTGCGTTGGCCAGGAACAGGTACAGCACCACCGCGACGATGGCTGACGCGGCCATCAGCTTGCCCTTGAGGTTGCCGATCGACGACTCGATGAAGTCGGCTTGGCGAAACGTGACCTGGGGCGCGTCCATGCCGGCCGGCAAGTTCTTGTGCAAGTCCTTCAAGGCTGCCTCGATCCGGCCGGTGAGCTTCACGGTGTCGGCATCAGGCTGCTTCTGAACGCTCAGCACGACGGCCGGCTTGCCGTTGAAGCCCGCATCGCCACGCTTGATGGCTGCCGCGAAGGTGACATCGGCCACCTGCCGCAGCAGCAAGGGGCGGCCATCGCGCGTGGCCACCGGCAGGCGCTCCAGGTCAGCCAGCTTGCTGGTGCGACCGATGTTGCGGATCAGGTATTCGCGGCCGTTGAGTTCCAGGAACCCGCCACTGGTATTGGCCGAGTAGCCGCGCAACGCCGCCTCGATGTCGTCCAGCGTGACGCCGCGCGCCGCCATGCGCACGGTGTCGGGCTGAACCTGGTACTGCCGCACCTCGCCGCCAATAGGAATTACCTGCGCCACGCCGGGCAGCGTGAGCAGGCGCGGGCGCAAGACGAAGTCGGCGTACTCGCGCGTGGCCATCGGGTTGATCTTGGCGGCGTCGATCGGGATCGCGATCAGCATGATCTCGCCCATGATGGAGCTGATCGGCCCCATCGCGGGGTTCACGCCTGGCGGCAGTTGTTCGCGCACCAGTGACAGCCGTTCGGCCACGTTCTGCCGGGCACGGTAGATGTCCACGCCCCATTCGAAGGTGACGTAGACGATTGACAGGCCGACCGACGACACCGAGCGCACCGCGGTCACGCCGGGCATGCCGTTCATCGTGGCCTCCAGCGGGAAGGTGACCAGCTGCTCCACCTCTTCCGGCGCCATGCCACCGGCCTCGGTGAGCAGCGTGACGGTGGGGCGGTTCAGGTCGGGGAACACGTCCACCGGCGTCTTGCTCAGCGTGAAGGCGCCGTAGCCCATCATCACGGCGGCCAACAGCATCACCAGCATGCGGTTGCGCAGAGAGCTTTCAACGAGCCACTTGAACATGGTGGCCCCTTATCGAACTTGGTTCACGAGCGATGCGCCTTGCACCACCACGCGCTCACCGGCCTTCAGGCCTTCGGTCACGCTGATCGATGCGCCGTCGAGCGGCGTGTAGCGTACGCTGCGCGGCTCGAAGCGCTCGGCAGCGGTGTGCACCCACACGATGTCCTGGTTGCCCGGGTTTTTGACCAGCGCCGATGCCGGCACCGCCACGCCCTTGACCGTGCTGCGCGTTTGCACCACCACCGTGAGCGCCTGGCCCACCGCCAGCGACGCCAGCGCGCCGCCCGTGGTGCTGAAGAGCACGGGCAAGGCCTGCTCCCGAAGCGTGCGGCTGGCGCCAACGAAGGCGAGCTTGAACGAAGTCTTGCCACCGTCGACCGACGCGGTGGCCCCGGCAATGTCGCCGGCCAGCGCGAGGTCGTGCGCAATGGCCTCCACCCGCAGTCGAGTCGGGTCGACGATGTCGAACAACAGCTCTCGCGCATCGACCACCTGGCCAGCGACCACATTGGCCGCCGCGATGAAGCCCGACACCGGCGCGCGCAACGCTTCGCTCGACGACAGGCTGCCGGCCACCGCCGCGCTGCGTGCGGTCAGGCTGCGCAACTCGGCCTGAGCCGCTTCGATTTCCTTGCGCGGCACGCTGCCTTCCAGCTCCGCAAGCCGAGCCACACGCTGCCGGGCCAGCCCCAGGTTGGCCTGCAATTCGGCGGATTGGGCGGTTTGGTTAGCACGCTCTATGGCACTCACCGAGGGCCGCACGAACGCCAGCACGTCGCCCTTGCGCACCGCCTGGCCGAGCACCGGCAAGCCCTTCGGCCCAGGTTCGATGCGGCCCGCCTGGGTGGGCTGCACCTTGCCGCCGGCGTTGGCGTCCATCACCACGCGGCCGGCCAGCTCCACGGCGCGTGGCAAGGCCCGCGTTTCGGTCAATTGGGTGAGGATGGCCAACTGCCGCTGCGACGCCTTGGGCAGGAAGACCCTGCCATCAGGCTCGCGTTTGGGAGCATTGCTGGCAACCGGGGGCGGCGCATCTTCATGGCCGCCGTCATGGGCGAAGGCGGTCGAAGCCAGAACGGCCATGGCCGCCCAGATGATTTTGGTCAAAGCACTGCGCATCGTGACTTCCTCAAACAGCGGCGGAACGGCGGCGCAAACGCGCACGCGCGCGCCCACGCCAGACGACCAGGGCAACGATCAACAGCAGCCCTGCAACACCCGCCGGCAGCCACCAACGTGGTCGTTCGGTGGTGTGGCCTTCGGCGGGATGCGCGTCTCCTTCGGCGCCGGGGCCGATGGTCAGCTCGGCGGCCAGCAGGTCGGCGTCCTTGCCGGCCATGATGGTCAGTGATACAGGCAGCGTGCCAGCCTGACCAAGCACAGCGCTCTTGAAGCTGTAGCTGCCGCCGGGGCCAGGGTTGGCAATGCCCTTGGCGCTGCCGAGCTCGACCTCGACCTTGGCGGAAAGCACTGGCTCGTTGCTGGCGTAGCGGTCCACGGTGATCGTCAGCTCGTCGCGCTCGACCGTGCCGACGACCTCGAACAGGTCGGAGTGCGCTTCGAAGCGCGGGCCTGCGCTGGCGCTGGCAGCAGCTGGCGCGTTCTTCTCGCCGTGGTCTTCATCGCCATGCGCCAGCGCGCCGGGCGGCGCCAGTGCGATGGTGACCAGCGACAGGAACGCGAGGGTGGTCGGTCGTGTGAGAACGTTCATGGCAAGAGTCCGTAGGCTTGTTGCAAGCGAGAGATGGCGCGGCCCGCTTCCAGGTGAGCGTGGCCGAGCGCGCGTTCGGCGTCGAAGCGGTCGTTCTCGGTGCGCAGCCGCGTGGGCAGGTCGATCTCACCAAGGCGAAAGCCTTTGGCGAGCAGTTGCTGGGTTTCGGCGGCCAGCAGAGCCCGCGCCGCAGCGAATTGCTCGATGCTGTGGGCCTGCTCCAGCTCCGCAGCGGCAGCGTCGATCTCGGCCTGCAGGCGGTCGCGTTCGAGCCGGGCACCGGCTTCGACCTCCAGCAGTTCGGCGCTCGCCGCGGTGATGCGTGGCTGGTTGCGGGCGTCGGTGCCGAAGGGCACGCGCAGCCCGATGCGTGCCGACGTGGCGTTGCCGTCGCCGAAGGTGGCTCGCTCGCTTCGCAGGCCCAGCGTCAGTTCGGGCGGATCTCGCGTCGCGCGGCTTGCGTGTTGCAGGCGAGCACGCGCAGCGGCACTCGCACGCTCGGCGTTGACAACTTGTGGGTGGGTTTCGAGGGCTGGCGCTGGGGTGGGTGTTTCGTCATGCAATGGCAACGCCGTCGCGCCGGTGAGTGCGGCATAGAGGCGCTCTGCCCTGAGCATCCGGCCCCGCGCTTCGGCTTGGGTTGCACCGGCCAGTTGCACGAAGCCCTGCGCCTGGTTGGCGTCGGTGCGCGCCAGGTCGCCCGCGCTGACGCGGCGTTGCACATCGGCTGCCAGGGCTTGCGCTTCAGCGACGCGGCGTGCGCTGATGTCAACGTCGTTCAGGGCGAAGCGCAATGACCAGACGGCTTCGCGCACCTCGCCGGCCAGCTTGAGGCGGCTCAACTGCAATTGGCTTTCGGTGGCATCACCTTCGGCCCCGGCCAACGCCAGCGCCGCCGCGCGCGTGCCCGGCAGCCACAGGGGCAATGCCAGCTCGACCTCGGTCTCGCGTACCCCGAGGTTGCGGTTCAGCCGGTCACTGCGCTGCGACAGCGCGAGACTGGGCGGAGTCGGCGTCATGCTGCCGGCCGCATCCTGAGCGGCACGCTGCTGGTTGCGGCGCGCCTGGGCAGACTGGCCGGCAGCACTGCGCTGCCAAGCAGCATCAAACACCTGCGCAAACGTGGGCCCTGAACCCGTGCCGTCGGGCGAAGATTGCGCGAACGACGAGAGCGATGCGGCGGCCGTGCAAGCCGATACCGCGAACCACCAAACCCTGCGTATAGGCTGTTCCCCTGGTCGAACCGTGAAACCACCCGATACCGCCGCCCACAGTGCACAGACTGCAGCCCACAGGCCCCCACCACTGTGCGCCTCGCGAGGCGACACGGCGGCGGCTTTGCGCTCAAACGCCAAGCACCGCGCCCCAGAAGGCGACATCTGACCCATCATTTCGCCACTCGGATATCAGTGTCCATCGTCATGTCGCCCATGGGGGCAGACGCGGCGGTGGACCGAGCCCCGGCAGGCAAGCAGATGGCCGATGCGCCGATCGGTGCGACGGTGGCAACAAAGGTGTTGAGTGACTTCATGGGATGACCTCAATGAATGGAGTTGAAACGCGCAGGCGCCGCCGCGCGGCTCGACGAGCGCCTTTGAAAATCAGTGCTTGTGGTCCGAGTGGCCGGCGGACTTGGCGGCACCGCCTGCGCCGCCGGTACCAGCCACGACCACCTGCCCCTTCATACCGGCCTCGTAGTGCCCGGCCTGCAGGCACGCAAAGTCGAAGGTTCCGGCCTTTGTGAATTGCCAGATCAGGCCACCGGTCTTGCCCGGCTCGACGCTGGCCTGGTTCGGATCGGCGTGGTCCATCTGCGGAAACTTGACCATCAGAGCTGCGTGATCCTTCAACTCCGCAATCGTGCCGAGCACCATCTCGTGCTTGAGCTTGCCCTCGTTCTTCAACACGAAGCGGATCGTTTCGCCCTTCTTGGCCGACACGCTGGCCGGGCTGAAGCGCATGTTGTCGTTCATCTTGATGGTGACGGTGCGACCAACTTTCTTTGCGTCGCCCGGCTTGCCAAGTGCCGACGCATGATCCTCGTGCTTGGCGGCTGCGCCGGGCTTGTGGTCGTCAGCGCCGTGCGCGCTGGCGAGGCCGCAGATCATGAGGAGGGTCATCGCGAAAAGTGTGTTGGCGTGTTTCATGTGGAAGCCTTTAAGGGGTGTGGTGCATCTCGGGGGGCGCTGGCGGATCGACGGTTTTTTGTGGCCATCTCAGCCTGACTCACCTTCGTCAACGGTCAGGTCGTGGTGCGAGTTGCGCGCTGCTACCAGTTCCAGCACGTTGATTCGTGGGACCGAGGCTGGCTCAAGCGCATTCGCGGCCGGCTGTGTCTGGCCGTGTGCCATTGAGTGCACGAATGACTGGCCCACCACGGCCGACAACGGCAGCAACGCTGCCTTGGGAAGGCAAAACATGGAAATCCTCGCCTCGAACTGCGGTGACGCGCGTCAACCGTGAACGACGAACCAACGGTGAACTAAAAGGCAAGCGCGCCGTGTGGAAGAACACGGGCTGGCCACGCCCAAGGCGCAACCAGACAGGCGCGTGCGAAGCCCGTTAAACGAGGAGGAATCGAGGAGGTCGGTCGAGCCCGTCGGTGACGTGGCCAACGTGGGTTGTCAGTTCGACAACCGAGTAGACGCGGCTGGGTGCCGCCGCCTGGAAAGCAATGACGCAAACCGGGAGAAAGGCGACGGTGCAGCAGGCCGCGCAGGCACTGCACTTGCAGACGACCGCTTTGGTGTGCTTAGCCGAAAGGGGGCTGAAGGCCCCGCCGTCAACGGCTGGGCCCGCTGGAGCGGCACGGACGTCAGCATGCGACTCCGCTGAGCTGGCATGGTCCTGAGCGCTCATATGAACTTGGCTGGCATGAACGTGGCTGGCATGATCGTGCCCGCCTTCGGCGACTTGTTCCGCGCCGTGATGCCCAGTGCCGCACAGCAACATCGTCGATGCAGCGAAGCCTTGCACGGGAAGTGCAAGAACCAGCAGCCACATGACGAAGAATCTTGCGAAGCGATTCATGGCCTTGAGTCTAGCCGCAGATACTCATACACGTAGAAGATGGCCAAACTGATCGTCTCCGCGCTGCGGATGGAGGTCGCGCAGTTCGATGCCTGCTCGGTTAGACATGGCCATGCTTCAGACAAGGTGGGCGAGCAGCTCAACGAGCTCCCCGCCAACGCTGTAGCAGCGCCGCGCCAGCTCGAACCTATTGCCTATGCCCCAATGTTCGCCACTGCACCCTCTTGTTCTGGGTGCCTCGCAAGGCCTCTGACAGTTCGATGCGGCCTCAACAACGCCGTATCTGCCGGCCCGTTAAACGTACCGCTCATCCCAAACGGTTGACCGCCGCGCGCCAAGGAAAAAAGCTCAACGCTTTCTCGGCGCAATTCGTCGGGTCGCTGGCGTCGCTGGCGTCGCTTGGCGCAATCTTTGGCATCTGTGGATGCCGTACCCTAGCCGAGACAATTCGGCAAGTGGCATCTGCCACCCATTGATGTCGGGGGGGGTTCCAGCGTCGATCACCTCAATAATCATGCTTGTAAGGCGATTTTGCCGTTCAGGAGAACAAGTTGAAGTTTCTAAACATCGTGGCGCCCGCAGTACTTGCTGCGAGCATGTCAGGGGCATTTGCCTCAACCCGTACCACCTATGACCTGATCCTGACCATCGATCAGGCCGAAAACAGCCCGTTTTGCTCTAACACGACCCCAGTCGGCATTCGCGGATTTGGTTGTCTTGAGATTGGCCAGTCGTTCCATGGAAGTTTTTCTGTGGATTCAGACATGCTTGCGGCTGACGGAACAGTCTATGGAGCGCCGATCTACAGCTTCTCGCTGCCGTTTGGGGACCTGATCTACTCGACGGGCCCGAGCAACACAGCGCTTAGCGGATTTCGTGGACCCGGCCTAGGAAGCTCTTCTCCTGGCTTCGTTGTGGCCAGTGGCGCGGTGGTCGATCTCAAAGGTGATGTTCACGGCAGCTCCGATGCGCCGTTTGTCGATTTCTGGGGCAATGGGACCTTTTCCGCCGTTGACCGTGTGAATACCATTGCCAAAGGCAGTCTGGTGGTGGCCGCACCGGTGCCTGAGCCCGAGACTTGGGCGATGGTGCTCATGGGCATCCTCGGCGTTGGAATGAGCGTCAGACCAAAGCGCAAGTTAGAACAGCACAGTACCTGCGCTGCGGCGTAGGCGCCAAGGTGGTTTGTACTTCGAACGTCACCGGCGCACTGTTTCGCGCATGACGGCGCCGTAAAAGTCGATGTGTTTGGGCCCGAGGCCAGGCGCAAACCGGAGCGGTACCAAGGTATCGCCAGGAGTTGCAACGATGCCAACGGCACAAAGGCGTGGTTTTAAGTGCCGGAGAGCCCACAACACTGAACTTGGGTGGCTGGCCCTGAATCCGCACGTTTACACGTCGATTTGTTTGAGCCCTGCACGTAGCGCCAGACACCCAGCATCAAACTCACGGATCCCGCAAATCGAGTCTTGCCCAAGTCGCGGCGAGAACAAGACCGTTGGCGAAGAGCGCGCAATGGCCGCCAGCTCAGGGATTGGGCGTTTTGCCGACGCAAGATCGCGTGGGCGAAATCAAGTTGCGGATTCAGGACAACTTCACCAACCACCGCGCAAGAATTCTGTTCCTCCGCGGATAGTTGGATAAGGCAGGGGCGTGGGGAAGAGGTTCCGCTGCAATTGACGAAGAACCTCCTCGTTTCAGACCGCCGCGTTCGCCAGCGTGGTGACGCTGATGGACAGGCTGCGGTCCACTGTGCCGTCGGGTCCATAGTCCACCGTGATAGCGGCGGTACCACCACCCACCTGCACGCCGATGCTGCTGTGCGGCAGCGTCAACACCCAGACGCCTTGCACTGGAAGGCCGCTCGTGTCGTAGCTGGCAGCGCCTTGTGTCGCGATGGTCGCCTCCCACCCACCATTGGGCGAGACCAGGGCCATCGTCATCGTGCCCGTGTTGCTGCTTCCAGTGAGCACGCCATTGGTCGTGGTGGAGCTGCGGCTGATGTCAACGTTGCTCAGCGACAGGCTGCTACTGCGTGCGTTGTGCGTGCTGGTGACCGTGGTCTGCGGCGTAGTCCAGCGATGTGTGGTGGTAACCGCCGCGCCATTGGTGACCACGGTTTGAGTGAGCGAGGAGCTGCCATTGAGCGTGAGCGTGCGCAGCGGCAGCGTGACAACGATGCCCTGGGTGCTGGTGTTCACCGACACATAACCGGCCGAGGTCGCGGTGACGGCCAGCGTTACCGTGCCGTTCACGACGGGCGCCCCGACGGAACTGCGGCAGCCGGTGAATTGCAGGGTGTAGTTTTCACTGGCATCGAGTTTGCCGTTGGTGACGCTGGCCACGCTGCCCCCGGTGACGTTGTAAACCGCTGTGCCGCCACCCAGGCAGGCATAGGTTTGGCTGGCTTGCCCACCGGACACCACCACCTGCGTGCTCGTGAGCACCGCAGCGTTGGCACTTGAGGTGTCTTCAGTCAGCGCCACGCTGGTGGCACTGACTGATTGGGCGACTTCGCTGGTGACAGGGGTGTTGGTGGTCGAACTGTCATCAGAGCCGCCGCCGCCGCAGCCGGAGAGCAACAAGGCGGAGGCTAGGGCGCTGAGTGGCAGCGAGCGGCGAAGACAAATCAGTGAGTTCATAGCAAATTTGGGCTGGAGGTACATGGATGACATTTCGAGGTAAGTCGGGTGGGATCGGCGAGGGCAGAAGACTCAAACGTGCTTCAGCCTCAAACATTACTCAACGGCCACCGCCGCTCAGGGCCAGCGTTCGCAGTTCCTGTCAGCACAGCCTCGTCACTGCCTAAAACTATGGAGGGCGAGGCTTCTGCAGATGTGCGGCAAATCAACCGTTTCGTAGTTCACGATTTTAGGTCGCAGTGACCACCACCCTTGGTAACAATGCGAAAAGGAAGCCGATGAAGCGACGGTTGCGGCAGCGCGACCAATTTAGACATCGGCAGCCCTCGCCCGATGGCGAGAGATCTCGTCTTTCCATGCCAGCGGCGTGTGTTCCGGGAGGTGGAAGAACCGCTCGGCCAAGGCCATCGCGTCCATCACGGCCGCAGCGATCATTCTCTTTCCAAAACAGGTCGTTGTCCAAGGCCTAGGCCTTGGCAGAGCTCGCCAGCACCGTGCCGGCGCGCGCTTCGTCCAGCCAGTGCTTCATGCGCTGCGTGAAAACGCAGGACAGCAATGCGCCGTGTTCGGGACCATTCAACAAGCGCTTCGCGAGCAAGGGGTTGTTCGTACATGGTGCGACCTCAGCAAAGAAGTTGCGACCCAGCACCTCACGAAAAAAAGGCCTTGCGCCCGCCCGCCCCCTTGCCGTTGCGAGTGCGGCAAAGGTTGACAAAGCCAATTGCATTCCATGGCGCGCTCCAGCCTGTCACGGCTTCAAGACAACCGCCTGGCCCTTCTGCTTGACCCGGCGCCAGCATCAGGCCAGCTGGCCGACATCGCTCACCGTGTGTTGTCGGCGGTCACGCGGCAGTTGGCGCTGAGCCAAGAGGACTCGACCTGCCATGTGGGCATCGCAATCGGCCCCCGCGACGGCAACTCGGCTCAAGAACTCACGGTCGCTGCCGGGCGAGCCATCGAACGTGGGCGCCTGCGCTCACCCGCTGGCGACGTGTCGTTCTTCGCCAATGGGCAGGATGCGCGCATGCTGCACCAGCGCCAGATGGAGGCAGACCTCGCCGAGGCGATCGACCGCCAGCAATTCACGCTGGTCTTTCAACCCATCGTTCACCTGGACACCGCCGCGCTCGCAGGCTTCGAAGCCCTGATTCGCTGGACGCACCCGGTGCGGGGGCCGGTTCCACCCAGCGAATTCATTCCTGTGGCCGAGGCCAACGGAATGATCGTTCCGATCAGCGAATGGGTGATCGAACGCGCGTTGAGTCAATTGGCGGCGTTCGACCGCATCGGCGGCGTGCCCATGCGCATGTTCATCAACATCGCAGCGAGCCAATTCGACAGCCCCGGCTTTATCGACAAGCTGCGCACGCAATTGCTGCGACATGGTGTGCCGGGCCGCCGGGTGGAGCTTGAGATCACCGAGAGGATGGTGGCCGATCACACCCAAGCCACGCTGCAAACCCTGCAAGCCCTGCGCTTGCTCGGCATCTCGGTGGCAATAGACGACTTCGGCACCGGGTACTCGAACCTGCGCAATTTGACCCAGTTGTCGATCAACACTTTGAAAATCGACATGTCTTTCACGCAGTCGGTCACGCACAGCGCTGCGGCGGCATCGGTCAGTCGAATGATCAGCGAGCTCGGGCGCCGCCTGGAGCTGAACGTGGTCGTAGAAGGCATTGAAACCGAAGGCCAGCTCAATCACTCTCGCACGCTGGGTTGCGCCTTCGGTCAGGGTTACCTGTTCAGCAAGCCGCTCCAAGACGAAGCCGCCTGCGAACTGCTGCGCTCCGACACGCCGCTGTTCGTCGTGCGCCCGCCCGAAGATGCTCTGCATCTGCTGCTGCTCGATGACGAAGAAAACATTCTCTCGGCGCTGCGTCGGTTGCTGCGCCGCGAGGGTTACCGCGTGCATGCAACCACCTCACCGATGCAGGCCTACGAGATTCTCGCGACGCACCCTATCGGCGTGGTCGTTTCCGACCAACGCATGCCGCAGATGAACTCGTCGTACTACGGTCTGAGTCGGCGCATCGGCACCGTCACCGACGCCCTGGCCGTGCTGGGATTCAACATGGTTCGCCGCATCATCACCTCGCTGGTGATGATGCAGCCAGTGCTGGCGCACCTGCCAGACACACCGGCGACGCGGGCGTTCTGGCGGCACCAGCTGTTGTGCGCTGTTTTCGCGCGTTGCTTGCACCTGCGCAGCCAAACCGACAGTGACGAGGTCGCCTACCTGGCTGGGCTGTTGCACGAGGTGGGCAGGCTTGCCATGTTCGTTCACTGGCCCGAGATTTATGCGGAATTCGTAGAGTCGCCGTTCAGCGACGAGCGCTCCCTCGTCGCGGCCGAGCAGCAGCGCTTCGGTTTCGACCATGCGCAGGCCGGCGGTGCATTGCTGCACCACTGGGGGGTGCCTGAAGTGATCGCAACAGCAGCCGGGCGGCACGCCGACGAGGTGGCACCGCCGGAGCCGGTGGCTGCGAGCGTCTGGCACGCCAACCGCTTGGCGCACCTCGTGGCGTTGGCGGCCCAAGCGAGTGGCGAATCGCTGTGGAGGAAAGCTCGATCTCAGCCCCAAGACCGTGGACATCCATCGCGCCCAGGTCATGCAGAGGTTGGACATTCACGATGTGGCCGGCCTCACGCGCTTTGCAGTGCGGGTGGGCTTG
Organism: Burkholderiales bacterium; assembly: GCA_038227445.1. Lineage (GTDB taxonomy): Bacteria > Pseudomonadota > Gammaproteobacteria > Burkholderiales > Burkholderiaceae_C > LMDS01. Next base: position 13,489 of record JBBRPV010000047.1, read on the forward strand.
GTGGGCACCGATTAAACGACGCCACGAGGTGCGGAGGTGGCGCGAAATGACCCGCCTGCCGCTCGACACCTGCGGCCAGAGGTGTATGGTCCCGCCATGAAGAAGCCAAGCCATTCGCACCCCAGCCCGGCCCAGCGGGCCGCAGCCACAGCAGCAAGCGTTTTAGCCGCATCCGCCGCGCCGGGAGCCGGTGTCGTACCCAAGGCCGACGGCACGACCGAGCCCGAGCCCGAGGCCGAGCCCGGGAGCGCGGGCCGGGGCGCTGTCTTCGCGGTGGTCGGCATCGGCGCGTCAGCGGGCGGGCTTGAAGCACTGGAGCAGTTCCTTGGCCACGTGCCGCTGGCGTCTGGGCTGGCCTACGTGGTGGTGCAACACCTCGACCCGACCCACAAGGGAATCATGGTCGAGCTGCTGCAGCGGGCCACGCCGATGCCGGTGGCGCAGGTCACCGAAGGCCAGCGCCTGTTGCCCGACCATGTCTACGTGATCCCGCCAGGGCGCGACTTGGCACTGCTGAACGGCGTGCTGCATCTGCTGGAGCCCGCCGAGCAGCGCGGCCTGCGCCTGCCAATCGACCACTTTTTGCGCTCACTGGCAGCCGACCGGCGTGAGATGGCGGTCGGCGTGATTCTTTCCGGCATGGGCTCTGATGGAACCCTGGGCCTGCGTGCGATCAAGGAAAACGCCGGTGCGGCGTTCGTCCAGCTGCCGGCCTCGGCCAAGTTCGACGCCATGCCGCGCAGCGCCATCAGCGCCGGGCTGGCCGACGTGGTCGCGCGCGCCGAAGAGTTGCCGGCGCGCATATTGGCTTTTCTGAAGCATGTGCCGAGGCTGGTGGGCACAGCACCCGCGCAAGCCGACTCCGATCCCGCTGCCGATGCCGATGACTCCGCCAGCGCCGGCTCCTTTGACATCGCCAAGGTGGTGCTGCTGCTGCGCGAACGCACCGGCCACGACTTTTCGCTCTATCGCAAGAGCACGTTGGTGCGCCGCATCGAGCGCCGCATGGCCCTGCACCAGCTGCCGCGCGTCACTGACTACGTGCGTCTGCTGCGAGACAACCGGAATGAGGCCGAGCTGCTGTTCCAAGAGCTGTTGATTGGCGTGACCAGCTTCTTCCGCGACCCCGCGGTCTGGGAGCAGTTGAAGGCTGAAGTAATACCCGGGCTGCTGGCCGCGCATCCCGAAGGCGGCATGCTGCGCGCCTGGGTGCCTGCCTGCTCCACCGGCGAGGAAGCCTATGGCCTGGCGATGGTTTTCAAAGAGGCCCTGGAGCAGGTCGCGCCGGAGACCCGTCTGACGCTGCAAATCTTCGCCACCGATCTCGACAAAACCGCGATCGACAAAGCGCGCAACGGCCTGTACCCGGCCGGCATTGCTGCCGACGTATCGGCGCCCCGGCTGCAACGCTTCTTTGTCGAGGACGAAAATGGTTTCCGGGTGTCCAAAGAAATCCGCGAGATGGTTGTCTTCGCAACCCAAAACGTGGTGATGGACCCGCCCTTCACGCGGCTCGACCTGCTGACCTGCCGCAACCTCTTGATCTACCTCGAACCCGAGTTGCAGAAGAAGCTCATTGCGTTGTTCCACTACAGCCTGCTGCCCGGCGGCGCGCTGCTGCTGGGCAGTGCCGAGACAGTGGCCGCGGCGGCCGACCTCTTCACAGCGCTGCCCGGCAAGGCGCGGCTGTTCCGCCGCCTGGGGGGTCAGGTGTACGAGAAGGTTGGCGAGTTACCAGCCGTGTTCGACCACAACCGGCCCGCGCTTGTGACCCCTGCTCGCGTTGCCGGCACGGTGGCCGAAGCCACGCTGGCCGCGCCGAATCTGAAACAGGTCACTGAAGAGCTGTTGCTGCAGCGCTTTGCACCGGCCGCCGTGCTGGCCACGGCACAGGGCGACATCGTCTACATCAGCGGCAAGACCGGCCGCTACCTTGAGCCGGCCAGCGGCAAGGCCAACCTGAACCTCATCTCAATGGCCCGCCCGGGCCTGGACCACGCGCTGGCCGAGAGCTTCCACCGCGCCATGCGAGACCAGGTGGCCGTGGCGCTGCGCCGAGTCAAGATCGGCAGCCACGACGGCACTGTCTGGGTCGACGTGCACATCCAACCGCTGGCCAAGCCGAGCACAGCGCAAGGACTGGCGCTGGTCGTCTTCGCCGAGTTGCCGCCGCCGGCCGAGCCTGAAGGCACCGGCCGAACCGGCCGCGCCCTGGAAGACCGCCTGCTCACGCTGCAGCAGGAGTTGCAGCGCGCCCACGAAGAAGTGCAGTCCACGCGCGAGGAAATGCAGGCCTCGCAAGAGGAATTGAAGTCGGCCAACGAAGAGATGCAAAGCACGAACGAGGAGCTGCAGTCGGCCAACGAGGAGTTGAGCACCTCGAAGGAAGAAATGCAGTCGATGAACGAGGAGCTGCAAACCGTTAACCACGAGCTGGTGGCCAGGGTCGACGAGCTCGGGCACACCGGCGACGACTTGAACAACCTGTTCAACAGCACCAACGTCGCCACCCTGTTCCTAGACGCCAATCTCGGCGTACGGCGCTTCACGCCGGCCATGGCCAAGCTCATCAAGCTGATCCCCGGCGACGCCGGACGGCCCATCACCGACTTGGTGAGCACGGTCGACTACCCCTTGCTCGCCGACGATGCGCGCGAGGTGCTGCGCACGCTGGCGGTGATCGAACGCCAGGTGCCCATCCCCGGCGGCGGCTGGTTCGCGGTGCGCGCCATGCCATACCGCACCCAAGACAACCGCATCGACGGGCTGGTGATCATGTTTTCCGACATCAGTTCGGCCAAGGCGCTGGAAGCCTCGCTGCGCGAAGCGCAGGCCGTGCTGGAGCGTCGCGTCGCTGGCCAAGGTGCCGATCTCGACGCGGCGCGCTCGCTGGAAACGGTCTTGCGCAACGCCCAGGCGCTGCTGGAAAATCGCATTGACGATCAGGCGACGGCGCTCAAGAAGGCCAACGCCGACCTCAAGGCGCGCGACGCCGACGGCCCCAACGCCGCGCCATGAACCCTGACGCAACAAGCACAGCCACCGCGCTGCGCCAGCGCGCCGAGGCCACGCTGCCAGGCCAAGCCGCCGAACGGCCGCTCTCGCTGCTCGACAGCACCCGTTTGCTTTGCTGGCCGGCGAGATCGACACCTACACGCTGGAGAAGCGCTACCGGCGCAGCAATGGGCGCTTGGTGTGGATCTCCTTGACGGTGACCCTCATGCGCGACGCCGCCGGGGCGCCAGACCACTTCATCTCGGTGATCGTTGACATCGATGCCCGCCGCGCGGCCGAGGCGGCGCGCGCCGAAGCGTCACGCCAATACAGCGAGCTGTTCGACGCCACCCCGAGCCCGATGTGGATCTACGAGCTGCAGACCCGGCGTGTGTTGGGCGCCAACGATGCCGCCGTGGCGCGCTACGGCTACCGCCGCGACGCCTTTCTCGCGATGACCGCCGAGCAACTCCTGGACCCTTCTGCAGCGACCGTTCTCGACGGCTCTGAAGGCCGCAGCGCAGAGGGACTGAAGCGCCCGCAGCTCACCCGCCATCGCGCCCATGACGGGCCTTTTTTCGACGTGGAGGTGACAACCCAGGCGATCACCTTCGAAGGCCGGCCGGCGTGCGTGGTGCTGGCCCACGACGTGAGCGAGCAGCGCCTGGCGGCACAGCGCGCGATTGAACACCGGCAGGCCCTGCGCTTGTTGCTCCAGCGCCTGCAGCGCGCACAGGAAGACGAACGTGTGCGGGTGGCGCGCGAAGTACATGACGAGTTGGGCCAGATGTTGACGGGGCTGAAGATGGATCTGCGCTGGATCGAGCGCAAGCTGGCCGAACCCGGAGCTTCGGCAAACTTGCAGCCGCTGCTTGATCGCGCCGTGGCGGCTTCGGCGCTGAACGAGCAAACGATCACGACCGTGCAGAAGCTGGCCGCCGAACTGCGCCCGGGGGTGCTGGACCAGCTCGGCATGGGTGCCGCGCTGGCGCAACGGGCGCGCCAGGTTCAGCAACGCACGGGCGTGATCTGCTCGGTAGCAAACACCGACGACCTGCCGCCGCTGCCCGCCGCAATGGTCACCGAGCTGTTCTACATCGCGCAAGAGGCACTGACCAATGTTGCGCGCCATGCGCAAGCCCACCGTGTCGAGATCCGTCTGAGTGTTCGGGGCGGCGTCGTGCGGCTGGAGATCGAAGACGACGGTGTGGGCATCGCCCTGGCCACGGTCGCCGCGCCACACGCGCTTGGGCTGCTGGGCATGCGCGAACGGGCGCTGCTCATCGGCGGCACCGTAGAAATCAAGGCCACGCAGCCTCACGGAACGCGCGTTCGGGTGCAGGTTCCGTTGACCGAGCAGGCGCCATGAAACGATGCCTGATCATCGACGACCACGCCGTGGTTCGCCGTGGCGTGCGCCAGTTGCTGGCCGAAGTTTGGCCCGATGCCGAGTTTGGCGAGGCAGCGAGCGTGCCCGCCGGCCGCGAAGCCTTGCTGCAGGCCGACTGGGACCTGGTGCTGCTGGACATCAACCTGCCCGGCGGCAATGGTTTCGAGCTGCAGGCCCAAGCACGCCAACGTTGCCCAGGTGCTGCTGTGCTGGTCTTGAGCGCCTACCCGGAAGAAGAGTTCGCCACTCGCGCCTTCAAGCTGGGAGCGGCCGGCTACCTGACCAAGGCGAGCCTGGCCGACGAGATGCTGCTGGCGGTGCGGCGCGTGCTGGCTGGCGGCAAATACGTCAGCGCCGCGCTGGCCGAGCACCTGGCCACTGCACTTGGCGATGGCAGCGAGCACGCGCTGCACGAGGCCCTGTCGCCGCGTGAACTGGAGGTGCTGCGCCAAGTGGCGCAGGGCAGGTCAGCGCGCGAGATCGCCGCCGCCATGTCGGTCAGCGAGAGCACGGTGGGCACCTACCGCGGCCGAATTGCAGACAAGCTGCGGGTCTCAACCAACGTGGACCTGACGCGCTACGCGATGCAGCACGGCCTGGACCGATAACCCTCAGCCGCGGCGTCGGGTGAAATACCGACAACACACAGAGCTACAAAGCGACGTGCGCTCCAGCATGGCCCGCCACTCGGCAAGGCCGCTGCTGCCTACAGTGAGGCATGGCCTCGTCACCCACCGACTCACTCGCCGCACCCGCCGCACTCGGTGTCGAGCTGCCCGGGCAGCGCATCGGCTGGCGCATCGTGCGCGCCACACCGAGCAGGCGCGCCGATGTTCAGGAGGTGTGGCACGGCCTCGTCACAGACGTCACAGCGCAGAAAGAGCGCGAGGCTGACGCTGCCGGAGTGCAGCAACGCTGGCGCACCGCTGTCGATGCAGCGCAGCTTGGGCTGATCACGATCGACCCGAAGGCGAGCACCGTCTCGTTGGACGCCAGAGCCTGTCGCCACCACGGCCTGGCGCCTTCGCGGGGCGAACTCACGGTCGCCGAGTGGTTGGCTCGATTTGCCATTGACGCCCCAGACCGTGGCGCCTTGATAGAGCAGATTGGCCGCTCGGCACAAGGCGAAACCTTCTCAATCGCCTGCCCGATGCGGCACAGCGGCGCCGGCGAGCCCGAGCGCCACGTTGAAGTGATCGCTCAGGCAGTGACGATGGCCGACGGTTGCAGCCAACTTCTGGTGGGCAGCAGCCGCGACGTGACCGCGACGCTGCACATCGAACTGGCAACGGGCGCGGCCTTGCCAACGGCACCCAGCCGCACCGGCAAGGCAGGATCGGGTGGGAGCCGGCCATGACCGCAGCGGCAGCATCGCGCTTGCGTTTGGAGCTGTATGGGGCCGGCGACAGCGCGGCCTCGCGCAGCGCTCGCCTGAACCTCGACAAGTTATTGCTTGACTTGCAGCTGGACGTCGAGCTGCTGGTGATCGACGTGCTCTCCGACTTCGAGCGCGCGCTGCAGCAACACGTTTTGGTCACGCCGGAGTTGATCGTTTGTTCCGCAGCTCAGCGCCAGATGCTGGTGGGCGACCTCAGCCAGACAGAATCCGTTCTCGCCACCTTGAGGGCCCTGATGTGAGCCCGCCCGAAGCAGGCCTGCCCGCTACAGCACCGGCGCGTGTTTTGCTGGTGGACGACTCCTTGCCGGTGCGCCAGCGCTTGAGCAGCCTGATCGACGAGTCGGGGATCGGGCGTGTGGTGGCCGAGTCGGCAACGGTGAAAGATGCGCTCGCCGCGTTCGAAGAGTGCATGCCCGACGCCTTGGTGCTGGACCTGCAGCTGCACGACGGCACAGGCTACACCGTGCTTGAGCAAGTCAAACGCCGGCGGCCGGAATGCCGCGTGATCGTGGTCACCAACTTCGCGACCCCAGAAGTCCGGGAGCGTTGCAAGTTGATGAGTGCCGACGAGTGTCTGGAGAAGTCGAACGACTTCGAACGCCTGCCGCTGCTGCTCGTTGCTTCCGGGTCAGCTGCCAACGCTGGGGTCGCCGCTGGCCGCGCCGCGAGTGACACGGTGGCGCGTGCTCCTCCACAAGTCCGCAGGCCCGATGCCCAGCTTCAGCTCACCGACTCGTTGGCCGCAGCGATCTACACCTGCGATGCCGAGGGCCGAATCAACTACTTCAACGCTGCCGCTGTTGCGCTTTGGGGCCGCGAGCCCGTGCTCGGCCACGAACGGTGGTGCGGATGGTGGCGGCTGCTTGACACGGAGGGGCGCACCCTGGCGCCAGAACAGAGCCCAATGGCGCAGGCCGTTCGTGAGCGCCGGCCCTTGCGGGACTGCGAAATCGAGATCGAAAGGCCGGACGGCTCACGCCGTCAGGTCCTGGCCTACCCGCAGCCGTTGTTTGCGGCCGATGGCGCCCTGACAGGTGCCATCAACCTGCTGCTCGACATCACGCCATTGCGCGCGCTGCAAGCCGAGCGACAGCAAGAACAGGCGCTCGCCCAGGCCACGCTCGATAGTCTGAACTCGCATGTCTGTGTGATCGACGCGAGCGGCTTCATCGTCAGCGTCAACCGAGCCTGGCGCGAGTTTGGCGAAACCAACGGGGGCGATGCATCTCGCGCCAACATCGGCGTGAATTACCTGTCGGTGTGTGCCCAAGGCGTGACGGCCGGCGCAGCGCAAGCAGCCGAATTCACCGCAGGGTTACAGGGAGTGCTGCGGGGGCAGCTGCACGAGTTCGAAACCGAGTACCCCTGCGACGGCCCGAACAACCCGCGCTGGTTCAACGTGCGCGTGACACGGCTGGCTGGCAGCGGCCCCTCGCGCGTGACCATCATCCACACCGACATCACCCAGCGCAAACAAGCTGAGGCCGCACGGGATTTGCTCGAAGCGCAACTGCGCGAGTCGCAGAAGATGGAAGCGGTGGGCACGCTGGCGGGCAGCATCGCTCACGACTTCAACAACGTCATGGGCGCGATTCTGGGCAACGCGGCGCTTGCACTGCAAGACATTGCTGCCGACCATCCGGTGGCGGCCAGCCTGGCGCAGATTCAGAAGGCCGGGCGGCGCGCGCGCAGCCTGGTGCAGAAGATCCTGTCCTTCTCCGGGCGCCAAGCGCAAGCCATGCAGGTGCAGTTGCTGCGGCCGCTGGTCGAAGAAGGCATCGATCTGCTGCGCGCCACCTTGCCCAGCGGCGTGACGCTGCGCAGCGCCTTGTGCGATGTGCCGCTGGCGGCATGCCTGGACGCGACCCAGCTGCATCAAATACTGATGAACCTGGGCACCAATGCCTGGCACGCTTTGCGGGGTCAGCCGGGCACGATCGAGATCGGCATGGAGGCTTGCAGCCGGCCGTTGGCGCGCACGCCAGGCGTGGCGGGGCAGCAAGCGCAGGCACCAGACAAGCCCTGGATCCACCTCTGGGTGCGCGACAGCGGCTGCGGTATGGATGACGTCACGCGGGCCAGCATGTTCGAACCTTTCTTCACCACCAAGCCGTCGGGAATAGGCATCGGTTTGGGGTTGTCGATCGTGCGCAGCATCGTTCAGGCGCACGGCGGGGACATGAGCGTTGAAACAGCGCCGGGGCGCGGCAGCTGTTTCAGCCTCTACCTGCCCGGCCGAGATCTCGATGCTTCAACAACGCGAGCGCTGCGAGCCGACACCACGCCCGCCCCCCCTCTTACAGGCCAGTGGCCAACACGTGCTGTACCTGGATGACGACGAGTGCATGACCTTGCTGGTCGAGCGCCTGTTGCCTCGTATGGGATTGCGCGCCACGTGCTTTCAGAACGCCGATTTGGCCTTGCAGGCTTTGCGAAGCGACCCGTATCGATTTGACCTCGTGATCACAGACTTCAACATGCCCCGCCAGTCGGGCCTTGATGTCGCGCGCGAGGTTGCCCGCATCCGCCCCACTCTGCCTGTGGTGCTCACCAGTGGCGATCTCACCGAGGAACTGGTCATCAGCTCAAAGCAGATGGGGGTTCGCGGTGTGCTGAACAAGGCCCGCATGATCGAAGACGTTGGCGCCGTGGCTTTGCTCGCACTGACAGCGCGGGACGCGAGCGAGGAAGGTCAGGAAGGCGCGGCAAAGCCATGATGAAACGCTGACTGCAATGCGTGGACCCGCCTCCCTACCCCACCCCCACCCCCACCCCCACCCCCACCCCCACCCTCACACTCACCGCCACGCCACGCCACGCAACTTGACTGCCCGCACATTCGGCATCAAGGGAGCTGGCGCAACCGACACTCGACGCACCTTCGCCCTGCGCTTTAAGCGCAGGGTCTACGGCGGCCGGTACATCCGTGAGGTTTTGAGGCTGGGTAGCCTGTCCGCCACGCGGGAACTTGTGGGAGGCGACCCAGTTGACCTTGCCCGCATCGTCCGTTGCGACATCCAGTTCGCCGCTGGCTGATTCAAATGTCAGGCAACGGTCTCTTGCCGATTCAACCTAGAAAGCACAAAATACGTCATGTGTCCCGAACAAATGGGACACCTGTTCCGCCCGGAGAATCACATGCCAGTTTCTGATCGCGTCACATTTAAGGCGAAGAAAGCTTCCGCCAAAAAGCCAGCCGCGCGCGCGGCCCTCACCACCACCCGCGTACCCAGGCTGGCGGCACCCCCCTCGGCATGGTCGCAGTTGAAGTTGCAGCGTGACATGACAGGCCTACGGGCGCATGACCTGGTGACCAAGGGCGTCTCTGTGGCGGCGGCCAAGCAGGTGATGGGGGCATTCCAGCTGATTGACGAAGCCCAGCTCTATGGCGTCTTGGGCATCAGCCAAAAGACGATGCAGCGGCGCGCGGTCAGTGCCGCCAAGACGCTCGACCCGAATGCGAGTGATCGGGCGCTGCGGTTGGTGTCGGTGACCAGCCAGGCGATCAACGTGCTCGGGTCGCAAGACGCCGCCGAGCGGTGGCTTTCTAGCCCAGCTATGGGGCTGGATCGGCGCAAGCCCATCGATCTGCTGCAAAGCACCGAGGGAACGGAGATGGTCAAGACCTTGCTCATGCGCATGGACTACGGGGTCTACGCTTGACGCCCCTGCCAGCCGCGCTGGGTGGCTCAGGACTGGTGGCCTGGCGTCTGGAGACAACGAAGCATTTCGCGACCTGGGACACAGCACAAGGTTCTTTCCTGGTGGGTGGGCGGTGGAGTTCAGTCGGTCGCCGCGTGATCTACACGGCGCTCGACCCTTCCACTGCCATTGTGGAGGTCGGGGTTCACAAGGGCTTCGATACGCTCGACACGGTGCCCCATACGTTGTTGGAGATCGAGATCGCCGATCCGGCGCACGTGCATGTGATGGCCTTGGCGACCATCCCGAATTCGCACTGGCTTCGCCCTGGGGCTGTGAGTGCGGGCCAGCAGGCGCTCGGAGATGCCCTGCTCGCTGCGCATCCAATGGTCATTTTGCCGAGCGTCGTGAGTTCGCACTCGTGGAACCTCTTGATCGACGCAACCGCTGCAGCAGGCATGTTCAACTTGCGCCGCCGCGAGCCGTTTGCCCTGGACCCTCGCCTGAATCCGGCGAATGCGCCGCGGGCGGCGAAGCCGTAAGACGAAGCCACTATCAAGGCCTCGCTGGCCTGCGCCACCACGGCCTTCTTAGCGTTGCTCGTTTCACCCATTGGGTGAGTGTTCAACATCACGGAAACGCGCGCCTGCATTGACGTTGCAGAAGTATTTGTGGTTTCAACTGCGGCTCTTGGGTTGATCAGGAGAAGGAGGCTGCGGTCAGGACGGACTAATCGGTGTTTTTCCACATGGTCAAACAGGCATGCGGGTTGCATGCTCATCCAACGTTCTCATCCAAGACAGTGGACGTGCGCCGCAGTTGGGTGCATAACTGGCGCTTTGTTGAACCAAGCTGGAGTGGGTCATGGCTGAAATGAAGATCAACGGGGACCGCCTCTGGGCGAGCCTGATGGAGATGGCGAAGATCGGTGCCACGCCCAAAGGCGGGGTGTGCCGCCTCACGCTCACCGACCTCGACAAACAGGGCCGCGACCTGTTTGTGCGGTGGTGCGAAGAGGCCGGCTGCACCGTCAAGGTCGACCAGATGGGCAACATCTTTGCGCGCCGCCCCGGGCGCAACAACAACCTGGCCCCCGTGGGCACCGGCAGCCACCTCGACAGCCAGCCCACCGGCGGGCGATTCGACGGCGTCTATGGCGTGCTGGCAGGGCTGGAAGTGATGCGCACGCTGAACGACCACGGCATCGAGACCGAGCGGCCGCTGGATGCCTCTGTATGGACCAACGAAGAGGGTTCGCGCTTCGCCCCGGCCATGGTCGGCTCGGGCGTCTACGCAGGCGTGTTCTCGCTCGATTACGGCCACTCGCGCACCGACCAGCAGGGCAAGACAATCGGCGAAGAACTGAAGCGCATTGGCTATCTCGGCACCGAGCCGATGGGCAACCGCCCGGTGCACGCGTTCTTTGAGACGCACATTGAGCAAGGGCCGATTCTGGAAGCAGAGGGCCAGACCATTGGTGTGGTCACCGACGCGCAGGGCCAGCGCTGGTACGAACTGACCCTCACCGGCCAAGAATCGCACGCCGGCCCCACGCCGATGCCGGTGCGGCGCGACGCGCTGCTCGGCGCGGCAAAAGTGATCCAGCTGGTCAACGAGATCGGGCTGAACCACGCGCCGCTGGCCGTCTCGACGGTCGGCATGATCAACAGCTACCCGAACTCGCGCAACGTGATTCCCGGCAAGGTGTTTCTTACGGTCGACTTCCGTTGCCCGCAAGACAGCGAGCTGCTGATGATGGAAGCCGAGCTTCACGCTGGCGTGGCCAAAATTGCCGCCGCCGGGCGGCTCGAACACGAGCTCAAACGCATCTTCGAGTACGACAGTGTTCACTTCGACGAGAGCTGCGTGCAGATGGTGCGTGCTGGCGCCCAAGCGCTGGGCTACAGCACGCGCAACATCGTCTCCGGCGCCGGCCACGACGCTTGCTACATGAGCAAGGTCACGCCGACCGCGATGATCTTCGTGCCCTGCATCGGCGGGATCAGCCACAACGAGATCGAAGACGCTAAGCCAGAATGGATAGAGGCCGGCGCAAATGTGCTGCTGCGCGCGATGCTGGCCAAGGCGAACGAGTTGCCGGTGGTCGGGCAGTCGTCCGAATCCATTGCGTTGGCCTGAGCCCTTGCCTTTTGAACTGAACCCGGAGTAGCAAGCATGAGCAGCATCCTGATCCGCGGCGGCACCGTCATCAATGCCGAGTCCAGCACCCAGGCCGATGTGCTGACCGAAGGCGGCCTGATCCGCGCGGTCCGACCCGGCCTGCAAGCACCTGCGGGCTGCACCGTCGTCGATGCAGGCGGCGCCTTCGTGATGCCCGGCGGCATCGACCCGCACACCCACATGGAGCTGCCCTTCATGGGCACGGTCACGAAAGACGACTTCTACACCGGCACCGCCGCGGGTGTTTCAGGCGGCACCACGATGATCATCGACTTCGTGATCCCCGATCCGAAGCAGCCGCTGATGGAAGCCTTCAAGAACTGGCGCGGCTGGGCCGAGAAGTCGGCCGCCGACTACAGCTTTCACGTGGCCGTGACCTGGTGGGACCAGAGCGTGCACGACGACATGGGCACGCTGGTGCGCGAGCACGGCGTGAACAGCTTCAAGCACTTCATGGCCTACAAGAACGCGATCATGGCCGACGACGAAGTGCTGGTGAACAGCTTCACCCGCGCGCTCGAACTCGGCGCGCTGCCGACCGTTCACGCCGAAAACGGCGAGCTCGTGTTCCAGCTTCAGAAGAAGCTGGTGGCGGCCGGCATCACCGGGCCTGAAGGCCACCCGTTGTCGCGCCCGCCCGCGGTGGAAGCCGAAGCCGCAGAGAGGGCGATCCGCATTGCCGAGGTGCTGGGCACGCCGCTCTACATCGTGCACGTGAGTTGCGAAGACTCGGTCAACGCGATCATCCGCGCCCGCAGCCGCGGCCAGCGTGTGTATGGCGAAGCGCTGGCCGGCCACCTGACGATTGACGAGTCGGTCTACCGCAACCCCGACTGGAACATCGCCGCGGCCCACGTGATGAGCCCGCCGTTTCGCGCCAAACATCACCAAGACGCGCTGTGGGGCGCGCTCGCCGCCGGCCACCTGCACACCACCGCCACCGACCACTGCGCTTTCTGCGCCGATCAAAAAGGCATGGGCAAGGGCGACTTCAGCAAGATCCCCAACGGCTGCGCCGGCGTGGAAGACCGCATGAGCGTGCTGTGGGACGCGGGCGTGAACACCGGCCGGCTCACGCCGAACGAGTTCGTGCGCGTGACTTCGACCAACGCAGCGCAGATCTTCAACCTGTACCCCCGCAAGGGCACGGTTCAAGCCGGCAGCGATGCCGACCTGGTGATCTGGGATCCGACTGCCACGAAGACCATCACCACCGCCGGCAGCCAATCAAAGGTCGGCTACAACGTGTTCGAAGGCCGCAACGTGACGGGGTTGGCAAAGGTCACGTTGTCGCAAGGCAAGATCGTCTGGCTCGACGGCGACCTGCGCACCGAGCGGGGTGCCGGCCGCTACGTGAAGCGCCCGGCCTTCGCGCCAGTGTTCGATGCGCTCAAGCGCCAGGCCGGCCTGCACGCAGCGCAAGCCGTGGTGCGTGCAGCCTGACGCGGAGCAGCATCAATGCCGCAACCCGACGTGAAGCCCGGCCGCCTCTCGGCCTGCCAGTACACCAGCAACTTCAGCGACGCCCACCCTCCCCTCACTTCGGTTCAAGCCCTGATCGAAGCCGAGCGTTGCTATTACTGCTATGACGCCCCCTGCGTGAACGCTTGCCCCACGGGCATTGACATCCCGTCGTTCATTCGCCGCATCGGTGAAGACAACCTGCGCGGTGCGGCCAAAGCGATCTTGGAGGCCAATGTGTTCGGCGGCATGTGCGCGCGCGTGTGCCCGACCGAGGTGCTGTGCGAACAGGCTTGCGTGCGCAACACCAACGAAGACAAGCCGGTCGAGATCGGCCTGCTCCAGCGCCATGCGACCGACCACTATTTCAAGAACCCGGGCGCACCACTCTTCAAGCGCGCCGCGTCTTCTGGAAAGCACATCGCCGTGGTGGGCGCTGGCCCGGCGGGCCTGTCGTGCGCGCACCGCGCCGCGCTGCTGGGGCACGACGTGACGGTGTTCGAGACGAAACCGAAACCCGGTGGGTTGAACGAATACGGCCTGGCAAGCTACAAGACCGTCGACGATTTTGCGCAGCGGGAAATCGACTGGCTGCTGTCGATTGGCGGCATCCGCATGCGCCACGGCCAGTCTCTCGGCAGCACGATCACGCTGGCCGACCTGACGCTGCAGTTTGACGCGGTGTTTCTCGGCCTCGGCCTGGGTGGCGTGAACGCGCTGGGCTTGACCGGTGAATACGCCTCGGGCGTGGGCAACGCCGTCGAGTTCATTGCCGGTCTGCGCCAGACGAACGACTACGCCGCCGTGCCCGTGGGCCGGCGCGTCGTCGTGATCGGTGGCGGCATGACCGCGGTCGACGCGGCAGTGCAGTCGCGCAAGCTCGGCGCCGAAGAGGTCACCATCGTCTACCGCCGCAACCAGCAGCGCATGCCCGCCTCGAAACACGAACAAGACTGGGCGCAACTGAACGGCGTAACGATCCGCACCTGGAGCGTTTTGAAGTCGCTGAGCGTTGAATCCGGCCAGCTTGAGGCCGTCACCTTTGCCAGCGTGCATGAAGTCAACGGCAAGCTGGAAGCCACCGGCAAGCTCTGGAGCCTGGAGGCCGACACTGTCCTGAAAGCGATCGGCCAGACGCTTGTGCTGGCCGATCCGCAGCTCAAAACGCTCGCGCTGCGCGCCGGGCGCATCGTGGTCGACGGCGAAGGCCGCACCCACGTTGCGCAGGTGTGGGCCGGTGGCGACTGCACCTTCGGCGGGCAAGACCTGACGGTCGAAGCGGTCGAACACGGCCGAATCGCTGCGCATTCGATCGACCGCGCCTTGGGCGGCGTGCGCAGCGACGCCGAGTTCAAGCGCGTGCGCCGCTTGATGGCGTGAAGCGGCACATTCGCGCCGCAGCTTGATCCAACGGAACCCCAAATGGCCGACCTCAGCTCTACCTTCGCGGGCATCAAGAGCCCCAACCCGTTTTGGCTCGCCTCGGCCCCGCCGACCGACAAGGAATACAACGTCGTGCGGGCGTTTGAAGCGGGCTGGGGCGGCGTGGTCTGGAAGACGCTCGGCGCCGCCGGCCCGCCGGTGGTGAACGTGAACGGCCCGCGCTACGCGGCGCTCTACTCGCAAGACCGGCGCCTGATCGGCTTCAACAACATCGAGCTCATCACCGACCGGCCGCTGGAGATCAACCTCGAAGAGATCGCACGCGTCAAACGCAACTGGCCCGACCGCGCGATGGTCGTCTCCCTCATGGTGCCCTGCGAAGAGCAGGCCTGGCGCGCCATATTGCCGCGCGTGGAAGACACCGGCTGCGACGGCATCGAGCTGAACTTCGGTTGCCCGCACGGCATGAGCGAGCGTGGCATGGGCTCGGCCGTGGGCCAGGTGCCGGAGTACATCGAGATCGTCACGGCCTGGTGCAAAGAATTCACACACCTGCCGGTGATCGTGAAGCTCACGCCCAACGTGGCCGACATCAAACCGCCCGCGCTTGCGGCGCACCGCGGTGGCGCCGATGCGGTGTCGCTCATCAACACCATCAACTCAGTGATGGGTGTCGACCTCGATTCGCTGCTGATCTACCCAAACACCGGCGGCACGGGCTCGCACGGCGGCTATTGCGGCCCGGCGGTGAAGCCAATCGCGCAGAACATGGTGGCCGAGATCGCGCGCACCCCTGAGCTGGCGAACCTGCCCATCTCGGGCATCGGCGGCATCACGAGCTGGAAAGATGCGGCCGAATACATCGCGCTCGGTTGCGGCAACGTGCAGGTGTGCACCGCCGCCATGACCTATGGGTTCCGGATCGTGCAAGACATGTGCGACGGGCTCTCGACCTACATGGACGAGAAAGGCTTCCAGACCATAGACGCCTTCCGCGGCCGCGCGGTGCCGAGCATCGTCAACTGGAACCAACTCAACCTGAACCACATCGAGAAGGCCCGCATCGATCAAAGCGCGTGCATTCAGTGCGGCCGCTGCCACGTGGTCTGCGAAGACACTTCCCACCAGGCCATCACAGCAACGAAAGACGGCAAGCGCCACTTTGAGGTCATTGACGCCGAGTGTGTGGGCTGCAACCTGTGCGTCTCGGTCTGCCCGGTTCCTGAGTGCATCACGATGCACGCGCTGCAACCCGGGCAGACCGACGCCCGCACCGGCCGCATCGTTTCCGCCGAGTATGCGAACTGGACGACGCACCCGAACAACCCCGCGCGCGTGGCCTGAACCCGGCGCCGAACCTTTGAGCTGAGACTGCCTTTGTCCACCACCTCGCCCGCCACTGTTGAAGTTCAGAACGTATCGGTTGTCTACCCCTCTGCAGAAAACACCGTCACCGCGCTGGACAAGGTGAGCCTGGACATTCGTGAAGGCGAGTTCGTCTCATTGATCGGCCCCTCGGGCTGTGGCAAGACCACGCTGCTGCGAGTGATCGCCGATCTGGAACCGGTGAGTTCGGGCACGGTGCGTGTCAACGGCCTGAGTGCGCGCAACGCCCGCCTCGCGCGTTCTTACGGTTATGTTTTTCAGGCGCCAGCCCTCTTCCCGTGGCGCACGGTGCTGGCCAACGTGCGCCTGCCGCTCGAAATTCATGGCGTGCCCGCCAACAAGAGCCGCGCGGTCGCGATGGAACAGCTCGAACGCGTGGGCCTCACCGGCTTCGAAGGCAAGTACCCGTGGCAGCTCTCGGGTGGCATGCAGCAGCGTGTGTCGATTGCCCGCGCGCTCGGCTTCGAGCCGAAGCTTTTGATGATGGACGAACCCTTTGGCGCACTCGACGAGATCACCCGCGACCGGCTCAATGAGCAGTTGCTGGGCTTGTGGCGCGCTGACCAAGGAAGCAAAAAACGCACCGTCGTGTTCGTCACGCACTCCATCGCCGAAGCGGTGTTCCTGTCGTCGCGCATCGTCGTGATGTCACCACGGCCGGGGCGCATCGTCGAGGTGATCGAATCGGGTTTGCCGCCTGACCGCACGCTCGACGTTCGCGACACGCCGGAGTTCACGGCCCTCGCGCACCGCGTGCGGGTGGCCTTGCGGGAGGGGCACGCGTGAGTTCGGCGCTGGCCGCGCCGGGTGCGCGCATCAAACGTGGCGCGCTGTAGGCCGCGTGGTTCCAAGTCGGCCCGGTGCTGACCGTTCTCGCGGTCGTGTTGCTCGCCTGGTATGGCGCCGCGGTCTGGCTCAACGCGGCACAGGTGATCGAGCGGGTGCTTTCAGACCGACCTGGCTGGGGCTTCACCGACCTGGCGCAGCTCACGCTTTCGATGGACCGCCCGGTGCTGCCCGCGCCGCACCAGATCGCGCGCGACCTGCTTGATTCTGTCTTCGGCTGGCCGCTCGATTCACCGCGCAACCTGCTGCATCACGCCGCCGTCACCAGCTCGGCCGCGCTGCTGGGATTCGTGATGGGCACCGTGCTCGGTGCCGCGCTTGCGGTGGCGATCGTTCACTCGCGCACGCTGGAGCGCGGGCTGTTCCCGTGGGTCATCGCGTCACAGGCGATTCCGGCGCTGGCCATCGCGCCAATCGTCATCGTGATCCTTGGCAACTTCGGGTTGAGCGGCACCTTTCCAAAGGCCATCATCTCGATGTACTTGTGCTTCTTCCCGGTTGCGGTCGCTATGGTCAAGGGCCTGCGTTCGCCGGGCATCCTCGAACTCGAACTGCTGCACACCTACGCGGCAACGGCCCACCACACCTTCTGGAAGCTGCGCGTGCCTGCTTCTTTGCCCTACCTGTTCCCGGCGCTGCGCGTGGCCATCGCGGCCGGTCTGGTGGGCGCCATCGTCGGCGAGCTGCCGACCGGCGCGCAGGCAGGCCTCGGCGCGCGGCTGCTGACCGGCTCGTACTACGGCAACACGGTGCAGATCTGGTCGGCGCTGGTGATGTCGGCGCTGCTCGGCCTGATGTTCACCGGGCTGGTCGTGCTGGCCGAACGCTGGCTCGCGCCGGGAGGCAAACATTGAGCGCGGGTTTGTTGATCGGGGCGCTCTCGCTGATGCTCCTGGTGGCGGTGCTCAGCGTGCGCTGGCTCGCCGGGCGCAACGAACACGGCTGGATCGGCCGGTTCGGCACACCCTTGCTGTTCGGCGCTTGGGTTTTGTTGTTCTGGCAGGTGCTGACACAAGCCTTCGAAGTGCCGCAGGTGCTGTTGCCCGCACCAACGCTGATCGGCCACGCGCTGCTGGCCAGCTTTGGTGTGCTGATGGGTGACCTCAGCCAGACCGTGTTGCACTCAGCCCTCATCGGCCTCGTCGCCGGGTGTTCGCTCGGCTTCGGCACCGGCCTATTGATCGACCGCAGCCCGTTCCTGCAGCGTGGCCTGCTGCCGCTGGCTGCACTCGCGAGCACGGTGCCCCTGGTGGGCATCGCGCCGATCATGGTGATGTGGTTTGGCTTCGACTGGCATTCGAAAGCCGCGGTCGTCGTGGTGATGACCTTCTTTCCGATGCTCGTCAACACGCTCGCCGGGTTGAAAGAATCTGGCGCACTAGAACGCGACCTGATGCGCTCCTACGGCGCAAGCTACTGGCGCACACTCTTCTCGCTGCGCGTTCCGGTCGCCCTGCCCTTCGTCTTCAACGCGCTGAAGATCAACTCGACGCTGGCGATGATCGGTGCGATCGTCGCCGAGTTCTTTGGCTCTCCCACGGCCGGCCTGGGTTTTCGCATCTCAACCGAAGCGGCGCGGCTCAACATGGGCCTGGTCTGGGCGGCGATTCTTGTGGCGGCGCTGGCCGGCTCGTTGCTTTACGGCGCGCTCGGGTGGCTCGAGCGCCGAATCACGTTCTGGCACCCCTCGGTTCGCAGCGGCGCATGATGCCCAATGCTCCACTTCTCCTTCATCTCAACCACGCCGCAAGGCACAACCTCCGGAGTTCACTGATGCGCAAGACAACTCTTCTGCTCTCGTTGATGCTGGCCGGCTTTGCTGGCTCAGCCACGGCCGCCGACAAGGTGACCGTGCAGCTCAAGTGGCTGCCGCAAGCTCAGTTCGCCGGCTACTACGTGGCCGCTGCCAAAGGCTTCTACAAGGAAGCCGACCTCGACGTGACCATCAAACCCGGCGGCCCCGACATCGCACCCGCCCAGGTGCTCGCCGCCAAGGGCGCCGACCTCACGGTCGACTGGATGCCCAGCGCACTGGCAGCCCGCGAAGCTGGCGTGCCCATGGTCAACGTGGCGCAAATTTTCAACCGCTCGGGAATGATGCTGACCTGCAAACGAGCCAGCGGCATCACGACCTCGAAAGACTTCAAAGGCAAGACCCTCGGCGTCTGGTTCGGCGGCAACGAGTACCCCTTCCTCTCGTGGATGGGCTCACTCGGCCTGAAGACGGGTGGCGCCACGCCCGACGTCAAGGTGCTCAAGCAGGGCTTCAATGTCGACCCCCTGCTTCAGAATCAGGCAGCGTGTATTTCGACCATGATCTACAACGAATATTGGCAAGTCATCGACGCCGGCGTGAAGGCCAGCGACCTCGTGACCTTCCCCTATGAAGACCAGGGTGTGGCCACGCTCGAAGACGGCCTGTACGCCCGCGAACCCGATCTGAAAGACGCCGCTTACGTCGCCAAGCTCGCCAGGTTCTTGAAGGCAAGCATCCGCGGCTGGGAATACGCGATCAAGAACCAGGACGAAGCTGTGAAGATCGTGCTTGCCGCCGACACATCGGGCGGCTCAAGCGCCGCTGTGCAGAAGCGCCAGCTCGAAAACGTGGCCAAGCTGATCACAGCCTCGGGCACCCCGATGATGGGCAAGCTCGACCCGGCGGCCTACGCGCGCACGGTGAAGGTCTTGCTCGCCGGCGGCAGCGACCCGGTGATCAAGAAAGACCCCGGCACCGCCGCCTGGACTCACGCCGTGTGGGACAAGGCGATGGCGAAGTAAGCACCACCGGCAGGCCACAGCGCGCGCGCGTTGCGGCCTGCAAACGTCACGTCAGGGAACTCGAAGATGGTCATCGTTAAGTGGATCCTCATCGTCATCGTCTTGCTGGTCGGGTGCGCCATCGCGGCCGGCCAGCTCGGCTTTCTGCATGGCACGCCGCCGACCGACCTCGGCGTGCGTGATGGCCGCCTGAAAGCGCCATCAGACACCGACAACAGCGTGAGCAGCCAAGCGGGGCTCCACCCCGACCACCCGCAGCGCACCCACGCGACCATTGCGCCACTTCCACTGAACGGCGATGGCCCAGGAAGTGTCGCGAAGATCAAAGCCATCGTGCAGGCAACGGCTGGCGCTGCGGTGGTGAAAAGCGAACCCGACTACCTGTATGCGCAGTACACGACGCCGCTGATGAAATATGTGGACGATGTCGAGTTCTGGTTCGACCCGGCGCAAGCTGTGGTGCAGGTTCGCTCAGCCTCCCGCCTCGGCAAGAGTGACCTTGGCGCGAATCGCAAGCGCGTAGAAGCAATTCGGGCCGGGCTGGCCGCGAGCCCCTGACCAGGCGTTACCCCACGCTCTCGGAGCCTGCGGATGCACCAGGTCAAGCCAGGCGCGAGCCGGAATGAGCCACAGGCGGGCGATCAGCCCAAACGACAGAGTGCCCCAACAAACCTGCATCGCGGCATGGCGCTCTTCGGGAAGATAAAGCCCCGTTCGCGGACCCTGTTGTGGCCGCATGACAATCTTCGATCACGGGCTTCAAGCGCCCTTTCCCTTCCCTTCCCTTTCACTGCCCATTCACCGCATGACCCGCCGAGCCCCATGAAACTCTCCCAGGTTCTCTATTCCCAAGGCTTCGGCGTGCGCCGCGAATGCGAGGGCTTGATCTTCGCTGGCCACGTCACGCTGGGCGGCGCGGTGTGCGACGACCCGTTCCACGAAGTTGAGCCCGAAGGCATGGTGTTCAGTGTGCGCGGCGAGGAGTGGCCCTACCGCACGAAGGCGCTGGTGCTGCTTCACAAGCCCGCGGGTTACGAGTGTTCGCAAAAGCCCAAGCACCACCCGAGCGTGATGAGCCTGCTGCCGCCGCCGCTGCGCGTGCGCGGCCTGCAGCCGGTAGGCCGGCTCGACGAAGACACGACGGGCTTGCTGCTGATGACCGACGATGGCGCCTTGATTCACCGCCTCACTTCACCAAAAAAACACGTGCCCAAGGTGTACGAAATCGAGACCATTGAGCCCGTGACCGACGCGCAGATCGACGAGCTTCTGCGCGGCGTGGTGCTGCACGATGACCCCTTACCAGTGCGTGCCGCAGCCGCCGAGAAAACCGGCGAACGCACGTTGCGCCTGACTCTGCTCGAAGGCAAATACCACCAAGTCAAGCGCATGCTCGCCGCCACCGGCAACACGGTCAGCGCGCTGCACCGCAGCGCATACGGGGTGCTCGCACTGCCGGGGGACCTGGCACCGGGAAAGTGGCGCTGGCTGAGCGGGCCCGAGGCGGTGCTCGGTACGCACTGAGCCCGGCTCGGGCGAGCGCCGGACGGCGATGCGCCGCGCTAGGCCTCAATAGGCCTCGCTAGTGTCGCGTCAAGTCTCGAATGTCGGATAAAGCCGTATGAGCTTGATGCGAGCGCGGTCGGAGGTGAACTGCCAGTTGATCTTGGCGTTGATCTGATCGCGACTGGCCTGCCAAGCGGAGACCTCGCTGCGCAGTGTTTCGATCTTGTCGATACGGCGGTTCAAGCACTGGGCAATCATCACGTTGAGTTCGATCTCGGCCATGTTGAGCCAACTGCCGTGCTTGGGCGTGTAGATGAACTCGAACCGATCCCACAGCGCCTTGGCCTGCTCGGGTGAGAAGGCCTCGTACAGCGATGCGGGCGTGTGGGTGTTGAGGTTGTCCATCACCAGCGTGATTCGCTCGGCTGTTGGGTATTGCTGCGCGATGTCGTTGATGAAGTGTGCCCAATCGATCTTGGTTTTGCGCTCGGTCACTTTGGTCATGCGTCGGCCCGCCAGTGGCTCGTTGGCCATGAAGACATTGCATACCCCAAAGCGCTCGTACTCGTAGTCTTGGCGCGCCGGTTGGCCGGGTTGGGCAGGCACCGGTTGGCGCACCTGTCCAATCAACTGGCGAGGTGTCTCGTCCATGCATACGACCGGCCGAGCCGCATCCAGGGGACGGCGATAGACGTCCAGCACGTTCTCCATCGCCGCCACGAACTCTGCGTTTGACGCCGGAGGAATTACCCAACCAACTTTCTTCCATGGCTTGAGTTCGTTTTTTTTAGCGCCTGGCGTACCGTCTCGTGAGACACCGCCTCGACATACTCCAGTTCAACCACTTTTTCATGGTTTCTTGGCGCTACTATCTCAGCATGGTCAAGGAGCTGAAAATGGACAGTCGTGCGATCGCGGAGCTGATCTTGCACCTGGGGCGCATCGCCTCAGCCGAGGCGCTCTTGGAGGGGCTGACGCCGGTCCAGTGGGCTGGGCTCAGGTA
Organism: Burkholderiales bacterium; assembly: GCA_038227445.1. Taxonomy (GTDB): domain Bacteria; phylum Pseudomonadota; class Gammaproteobacteria; order Burkholderiales; family Burkholderiaceae_C; genus LMDS01. The sequence goes on from JBBRPV010000047.1 coordinate 35,458, forward strand.
CTTCGCACGGGCGAACCGCTTTTCCCGAACGCCATCCGCCTTCGCCGCGTTTCACGGCACGACGCGGGGCACGGCGTCGCAGACGATCAAGAACCTTGAGGCCCAGGGCTACCTGGCGCGCATGCGGTCTGAGACTGACCGGCGCAGTGTTCATCTCGTTTTGACAGAAAAAGCCACGGCTATTCTTGAGAATGATCTCTTCGAAACCCTGGTCCGTGCCGTCGA
>JBBRPV010000048.1:0-35230 GCA_038227445.1 Burkholderiales bacterium
CTCTTCCCCGCATCCACCGGTCGTGACCAAGGCCTCTTCACAGCCCTCGGCGACCGGTTTCATGGCAAATTTCTGCTCACCCATTTGGTGCCCCTTCGAACTCGCGCTAAACCCGCGTCAAGTCTACGTTTTTGGCACTTTTCGCTTGGGCAACTGAGGAAAATAGGGTCAAGCCTCCACCTCTTCAGCAGCCGGCTATCCGCCACCGTTATTGCGCGATCCGAAGCCGGTTCGCAGGCAAGCAGCCGGATGTCACGCCACTTGCCTTCCGTCTTCAATGCTGCCTCAAATTCCCGTTCGACGGCGTCGGCGGCCTTCTGGGCAGCCTCGTATGCTGCGGGCTCGTCCTGGCTACTGTCGTAGAGGACTGTGATCCGAAGCTCGTAGGCGTCTTCCGGACCTTGCCGCTCCAGTTCCTCGCCGCCATCGACATCAAAAATGACAGCAAGTATGTGTGACGCGGGTTCCTCCATGGCCTTTGCAAGCTTGCGATCCAGTCTCGCGGGCTTGTCCTTCAGTCGACGTTCGAACTCCTCCGCGAAGGCCGCCCGGTGATAGCGAGCCGCGAGCCAATGCTGGAGCGTGACCAGGGTCTCGGGATCCAGGTCGAGGTCCGGTCGCGGCGCGAACGCAAGCAACCGATCCTTGGGCACGGCTGTCTTCGCTGTCACCTCGAGTTCGACCGGGACCTCCTTCCCCTCGCGCCGAAATGCGAGGTGGAGTCGACGTGCCGTCTTGGCGTTGGTATCCGCACCCAGCTTGTCGATCTGGCGGCCCACAACAACTTCGACCACAGGTTCACGGTCTGAACCGCAGGCGATGTCGCAATCGTGTGAGATGACGACAACGATCGTGCGCTCTGGCCCCTCGTGCGAGATCAGCCCGAAATGCGCGGCGGCGTCATCAGGCAGTACCGTGCCCTGACGCCACTCGGTGATGTTGCGCAGGGCTCCCGGCATGGTTCCCCACTTCAAACATCATCGGACACGGCTGGCGCGCCGTAGTCGCTGGGGTCGGCGACGCCGCGTTGGCGACCGCCGAGTTGCTGTTCCAAGCGTTGCCGCTGATCTGCTTCTCGGCGAAGGGTTGAAACCAGCCGCTGCGCGACACTGATTGCGTCGCCGTCGCTCAGCACGACATCGAGCAGAGTATGCCCGCCAGATACCTTGCGGCGTAGCGTCTTCGTGTCGACGGCGAGCCCTGCCTCATCGAATACATCGGCGGCGCGCGCGAACTGGGCGAGCCGATTCGCTACTGGCGGCGACGGCTGAGCACCGGCCTGCCAGTCATAGACTGCCTGCCGGGATACGCCAAACAGGTTGGACAGTTCCAGCACCGTCGGCTGGAGCACAGCGCGGATTCGCGCCAGATCTTCAGCTGCAGTTCGCTCCAGTTCAACTTCTGTCTCAGCCTGACCGCCCCTTGCGGCGGATTCGTAGTGCATGCGTGCCACCGAAGTGGCGTAGCCGCCCTCCACGGCCTGCGGCGTCAGCAGGCCCATGGTCCCGGCGACGTAGTACGCGAATGTGCGCTTCAGGCCACCGGTACCGGCAACGGAGCGAACGACCGATCCAAAGCCCTCCGGCGAGGTGTAGTCGGCCGCGTACAAGCTTGCCATTGTTGAAGTCATGCTGCTCTCCCTGCTCACTGCCAGACAACCAGCGCGTCCTCAGTGACCGTGGCATCAAAGGCCATGCGGATCTTGTTGTGAAGCATATCCACGCGCGCACGGATGCTCGGCAGGTCAATCACGTGCCGTTCGCCTTGTGAGGCATCCGTGTCGATGATGGCGTGCAGTCCGCCTACCTTGCGAAAGCGCTCCGGCACATTCAGGCCTTGCGGTTCCAGATCCATCGGGAAGCCAAGGGGACCGTTGCGCACGATGGTCCTGGACAGCAGGTTGGCCTCGGGCAGCGGAATGTGCGTCTCGGACAGCGACAAGCCGATGAGCGCACCCTCCGGCAACTTGCCGGCAAGTCCCAGGACACCAGGCGTCAGGTACCTGCTCAGTTCGTCACCTTCGCCGGAAGGAACGACCGCATCAAGGTAGCGGATGCCGAGGCGCTCGGTGTAGTCGAGCTTGATCGTCTCGTGAACGATCGCCAGGCCCGTCATGAACTCCTCGAGGAACGGATCGAACGTGTCGTACTCCGTGGTCTGGAAGGACAAGGCCCCTGGCTCGACGATGAATCCTCGCGTCCCGTCCGTGCTCAAGAACAGATGCCGCTCCACCACTCTCGGGACCAGCGGCTTGACATCGGCTTGACCATCCGGGCCCATGGCATTCAACTCCACAGCGAGGCCAGGCCTCGACTGGTGATCGGGGTAGCCGGCCTTTCGCATCCGGTCCTGAATCTCGGGGACATAAGCCCCGAGCCTGAGGACAGGGTTATGCCGCACCTGGGCGATGACGAAGTACACCGGCGCGTTCCTCATCTTCTTGCCCATGCTCGCCTCCGGTTGACAATCGACTTGACAGTTTACACTCCGCTTGACAAGCGTTTATTACCTGGCCTAGGGCTCGCGGGACAGTCCTGTCTTTTTTCACACTGGCCGGCCTCCTGCGCGAGGCTCCCCACCCCATTCCTGCGAGGGCGATGCTGAGCACTTGGAGTCTTCGATCGGCGAGGCCTGCCAGTACGTGCCAAGCCCTCGGTCCGGCCGCAACTAGGCAGCTTCCCGACCATCAGCCTCCGCCGACGGATCGGCGTCCCCGCTGGAGTCGTCTTCCACCCGGACGTCCCCAGGCCTAACGTCTGCGTGCACGACAGACTCAGAGAGTGCGTCCATTGCCAGCCTCTTCAACTCCGCCCAGTCACCCGGATCGACTACCAGAGCAGGACTGCGCGCCAGTCGCGTCGTACTGATCCCCTCTCGCACTCCGAGGCTGAGTTCCTGGGCGGCGCCGCGCAGGATCAACAGGACACCGCGCTGAAAGTCGTTCAACCTGGTGTATCGAACGTCGTGCGCGCCGAGGGTCGCCACGCCCCCTGGCACTCCAGCACCTATTGCTTCGAGCACTTCGGCCCGAAGAACGTCGTTTTCAGAACGCGTCTGGAGAAAGCGAACCTGCACCTGCACGACATTTTCACCTGCCACTTCGGTGCGGACTGGGGGCGCGAAGAAGGGAACGCGGCGGCCGTCGACCTCGGCAACCAGCTCCGGCTGGCGGGATGCGATGAACATCCGTGAGGGTCCGGACTTCAGGCCCGTGCGCCTCTCCAGGTCACGGATGTCGTCGACCACGCCGGACGAAGTAGCCAGAATGTCGACAACCTGATTCAGCATCCCGGAGCTCCGTTCGACGCAACTAAGGGCCTGATCCACCTTAAGGCGCTTGGCCTCCACTGGCGCGAAGCGTTCAACCAACGGCGACCGCCACGCAACCGCCAACGGCCCTGGCAAGCCGGCAGGAACACGCTCCGGTGCTCCAAACGAACCCAGGTCCTTGAGCGCCCCGCCAGGAGGTAGTGCCGCCGTCACGAGTTCCGCGTTAACGGCGACAGAGCCGGGAAGGTCCACATCACCAAGAAGCGCATCCAGTGCGGCGCCAAGGTCCAGGATGTCCGCGCTGGACTCAGCCGAACCGCTCGTGTGCGCGCCGGGCGATTGCGAAGCATCATCTTCTGCCCCGTGCTTCCCCGGTGGGTAGGCTTCGTTGGCGGCATCGCCGCGGCCACCGGACGGCAGCGGAGCTCCCGACGGATAGCCAACGAGGTCGAGCTGAGGTGGGTCTGGGATCGGGGCGACAAGAATGTACTGATCGTCCTCGACGATGAGTCGCGCTCCGCGCAGGTACTGCTCATCCGTAAGTTGATCGAGTCTTGCCTGGCCACTGTGCAGGAGCCGCAGCTGATTGCGCGAGCGGCGCAGCAGCGCGTCATAGGTCGGTTTCAGGCTCGGCTTCAGGCCCAGGGGCACCTTGAGCGTCGGTTGCTCGGATTCATCAGTCATGTCACTTCTCCTTGGTCAATATCGCCGAACCCGCAAGCAGCATCAGCCAGTGCAGTCCCACGACAGACACCTGCCTGGCTTGCCCGCCGCTAGCCTTAACGTGCCTGGCAACCAGTGCCAGCCGATACTTCGGTACGCCCGGCCGCGGCTGACAGCGACGCCAGACGAGCCTTTGTTCTGCGAGGTGGGGCGGCAGGGGCAACGCCTGTTGTGCGGCGGTGACCGCCAGCGACGCACGCGGAATACCTGCCTTGATCAGAAACCCGAGCAGGACTGAGGCAGGTCGCGAGCGATCCAGGCGCAAGTCCTTCCCATGCAGGCACCTTAGCCAGGAATTCCAGACTTCCCGGGCCGCGCCTCCCCGGTCGTCTGCCAGGAGTTGCTCAATGCCTTTGACCACCGGCGCCAACTTCAGGCGGCCTGCCGCGGCGACCCAGGTTCTGTAACACCAGATGCTATCGATCTGACGGCTCGGAGTGCTCAGCACCTCGTCGTCGGCCAGTCCTGCGTCGACAAGGGCCAGAACGATCGCTCGTATGCAGCCAAGGACATCGCCCGCTTCCATCGAGCAATGACCTGCGATTTCCTCGACGGTCTCGCCGGCAACGAGTCGCCGGGCGATCTCAATGCGACGGGGTAGCGCCAGTTCGCCACTTCCTCCTGCCTTCGCATCGTTCGCAGGCTTTGCCCGCGGCGGAGGCACCGTACGGGCATCAAGCAAGACGCCATCTCCAATGTCGGGGAACAGCACGGCATCGAGTTCATGAGGCCCGACTGAGACCCAGGACGCGGGCCGGGCCTTTCGCAACCAATGAGCCAAGGGCTCTTCGATCAGATGAATGTAGTCCCAGGTCGAGCCCGGGCCTGCATGTCCGCCTTCAGCAGATGTCTGAAAGAACCGAGCAACATCAGTTGGCATGACTACTCCCCCATCAATGCGCGCTGCGCCTTGCGCGAAAACACCGTGTGTCGCAAGTCGTAGAACGAGGCCACGCGCATCCCGGTCGCCCAGACCAGCGCAGCATTGACAAGCCGCATGGTCTTCTCCTGCTCGTGTCGCTGGTCGGGCGCGCCCGGTACGCCAAAGAACAGATCCTCGTCGTCGCGCGCGTGGTCAACCGTCAGACGCTTGTGTTTGAACGCCACGAGCAGCTTCAGAAGCGCGCGGTTTTGAAGATCAGCCTGCCGTCGCATGGAAGGCGTCTTGCCCGTGCCGTCGCGCAGACGCGGGTAGACCACCAGGTACGGCGGCTGATCGAGTTGCATGTCCACCATCCGCACGCACCACAACTCGTAGGTGCGCAGCTCGACCTCGAAGCCCAGCAGCAGTGCAATTGCGGCTTGGGCTGCCACTTCCTTCGTCTCGGCATGTTCACGCACGAAGGTCAGCGCGAGGCTGAGTTCATGGTCCGTCACGATTGCGGCAGCGGGTGGCACCGGCGGACGGTGGCCATGAATGCTGGCCGGAAGCCTCTCCATGCCCACGAGGACGAGAAACGCATGAAAGGCCTCCAGGAAGGACGCCAGCTTGCCTTCCTGGCTCGGAAGCACCTTCTTGAGCATTTCCTTATAGGTCGCAAGCCACTGCTCGCCGCTGCGGCTGTCAACACCCGCCTGGGCCAGATCAGTGGTCAGGCCCAGGAGATGCTGCCTGCTGTATTCATACATGGAACTGGGCGCCAGTGGCGTGCCGCGGACCCCACCGCTCACAAGAACGGAAGCGAGCCCGCCAAGGACCAGCATCTGCGCGCGTCCGGCCCTCAGCGCCGCCGGGATTGCGCCTTGGACCACTTCCATCTGGTCATTACGGCCACTTGTCTTCGAACCGCTGCCGCGGGCAATTCGCCCAAACTCCCGTACCAGCTTCATGATGACAGCCATGTCTCCTGACTGCGCGAAGCATCCGTCGTACGCTTGGCGGAGCGAGGCGACCATCGGATTCACCATCGGCGCAGCACTGCGCTGAGGTCGCCTGATCACAGTTCGCGCTCGCGCCTCCCTATCGAGGACCTGGAAAGGGCGGCGTCGCGTCAAATGGGCGAAGAGCGGTCCGGGGAGCTTGGGATGCCACCATGCCTGGGCATCGGCGATTACTGCGTCGAACGGACTCTTCACCTCTGAATAGCACGGAAGCATTCGGATAGCTGCCTCCGCTTGGCTCCAGTCCTTTCGGCTGACCACGCACCCTCGATTCGCGCGGACGGCCTGGACCACCGGTGCCGGCAACTGACGGCGGTCCAGCCACCTGCCACCCATCGGAAGCTCGACCTCGATCGCGTTGCCACACCTATACATCCGGGCGGCTCCGACGGTCATGATTGCATCCAGCGTTGAGCGATGCAAGACGAGGCCCTCGACAATCAGCGCCAGCAGAAGCTGCGCGCCCGGCGACAGGTTTGCCGTCTGGTCGACGGCAGCCTGGAGTTCTGCATGACGCGCCTTTGCAGCTGAGTACCCGGGCTCGGCTGTCTCCACGATAAGGCCCTGCACACCCAAGTCCGTGATGACGAGACCGTTGTCCATGGTGCCGTCAGCTGGAAGCTTGAACGCCGAGTGCTCGGGGGACAGGCAGATCCAACTGCCGCTCCACTACCTGAGTCATGGCGTGGAGGAGGCGCGCCTGGATCTCCTCTTCGGGTCGACAGACATGCGATGAGCCGGGATGCAGGGCGGGCATCTGGTGGCGCAGCAAGATGTCAGTGTCCAGTTGGGAGACATCAAGATCGGCAAGTCGGTGCGGCCAGAACTGGCGTCCGAAGTTGGCAACGAGACGCAGCCGCCGCGGAAGACGATTGCGCCAAGTTTTTGCGCCCACCGGCTCCAGCGTATGAGCCACCGAAATCGTGAACACCCAGCCAACGGTCTCGTGGTCGCCAAGGCGAGCCTGAAGGGAATCGGCAAGCGCTATCGCGTCCTCCGACGCGATTCGCCTCAAAGCACTAACGGCGCCGCGCAACAGTTCCTCCCATGCATACACAGCTTCGCGCACCAAAGGCAGTGTCGGAACCGAGGGCATGCTGAACTCATGCACATCCTTGTCGTTGAACTTGAGCGCGATTCCAGTTCTCAGACCCTGGGTCGGCAGCTTGTAGACGACCCGGTTGCGAAGCGCGTAGCAGAGGGCGAACAGCATCGCGAGATATGCGGCATGCGCGTTGACGCAATTGACGACATCCTCGACGGCGTCCGCCGCAACAGTCCACGAGTCGGCTTCATGCGCCAAGGCAGAAAACGCAATCCTCACGGCAAGAAGCTTCGGCGTCGTGAAGCTGCCGACAAGGGTGGTCGCTTCTCTCTTATGTCCAGACCTGGGCCAACCCAACAGGTCGTGGGCGTGGTCAATGACCTCATCAACTTTAGTCTGCCGACCTACACCATACGCCGGCCGTCCGCGGCTTACGACAAACGGGCTGGACGTTGCGACTGCGACTGACCACCGATACTCGCCTCGCTGCAACATTAGGGCTGGAAGGCTTGCCTGGACTTTGCTGGCGGTCACGCGATACGGGCCCTCCCCCGCCACGGCGTGGTGTGGGCCATGCGCCACATCACCCAGCAGTTCACGGACTGAACAAAACTCGCCGCTGAAATGCTCTGCTGCACGCCGAAGCGCGTCGGCAAGAGGCGCGCTGAAGTGAACTTGCACGATTTGCGTCGTGAGCTCATAGAGTTCCTCCGTCATGAGGTCAGGGCGGGCTCCCTTCTCAGCCAGCTTGAACAGGGTGTGGAAGTACGAGCCTTTCGGAACATCCAACCAAGCCAGCGCTCCCGGCGGCGGGCTGGACTTCAATTGAACTGGCAGAAGCTGCACATGCTCTGAGGTCAAGTGGCTGACGATCTCGATGCACACATGGATCTCTTCGTGCCGCCCCGCCTTAGCTGCAGATAGCAGCTCGCGCCCCGCACGCCTCAGCCCGGCGACCGATAGCGTGCCGTTGCCACCGGCGCCAGCCTGCCCATCAGCAGACTTGTATTCGAGCAAGTCGGTCATGCGCTTGCGAAAACGTGAATTGAAAGCCTCGATTCCAGTGACTTCAGGGTCGCCAACGTATCCAATGGACGCCAATCCCATGGCGAGGGCAGCGGTGGGGTTCTTCCCAATCGCAACGCGCAATTCGTAGATGGCATTCCCAGCGGCACGCTGGCGCTGTTCGACAGTCCAGCCCAAACTCGATCGAGAGTACGGACGAGCCAGCGCGGACAGAACCCGCGCTTGCGCATGCTTCGTTGGCTTCCAGCTGTCCAACTCTCGACGAACAGCCCACGCCCCATACATCTGACTCAAAGGCAAATTCAACTCTCGATCTCGAGGCGACACGGAACCGGATTGCAGGCCGAGGTGCAGTGCGGAGAGATACTGGAGGTGGTGCCCTTTTCTCCTGATGAAATCAGCCACGACCTCGGCAGCCATCGCCACCAAATCGAGTGGACCGGCCTCAGCCACGGCCGGCCCGATGAGGCGACACAAGCCTTCGGTGCCGGGAAGCACCTCAGCAAGATCGCTTAGGCTTGTGCGGAGGCCGATCAGTGCCGCGGGCCTGCATGCAAATTCAGGTGGTGGGTCGAGCATGACCTGCACGTGCCGCTCCGCCTCTTCAATAGAGCATGCGGCGGCTTCAGTGAAGCGATCTTCATTGGCCGAGACGCGATCCGCGAGACCACGCGCCATCGAGGAACTGAGATCACCGCTGTTCATTCGGTGCTCCTGATGGCGAGCTCGCTAATTGGCAAGCAGCTTGCGGTACCTAGAGGATCATTTGCGGCAGGTGGTCGGCCCAATCCGGGTGCGCACGGCACGAACAGCGGCGGCTCGTTGCGCGGCTGCGTGGCCGGCAGCGATTGAACTTGTGGTGTGCTTGGCACCAAATGGAGGTCGGGTTGGTTGGGCTCGCTCATCAATAGACTCCTGCCGGTTCAAGGATTTCAACGTCGCGCTTGGCGGCGCGGCGTTTCACTTGGGCCTCAATGCAATCAACATCGTGGCCGGCCGTAAGGTAGCAGGGAACAGTGCGATGAAGTTTTCCGCAAAGCGGGGCTTTCAAGCCCTATCGCGGAACATTTCAGACATGACGCGCGTCGGGCGGCGAGAATCCCTGATCCGTTCAGAGCGGATTGGTAAAATTAGGTTTGCTGCGGCGTTAGAGGCGTAAACGCATGACCGATGCTACGCCCACGAAGCATCGACGGCTCGCCGCATTGGACCTCAGTGGCAAGCGCTTGACGCAAGTGCTGGCACTCACGGCAACAGTGGCCGCGAGCGTCGAGCCGCAGGGATCTGACTAGAAGAGGAAGTTCAGCACCTTCCTCATGCGCCGCCAACTCGCGCTAGCGACAAAGAACGTGGGGGGACTCCCCGCGGCTGCAAGCGTCCTCGCGACCGGTGCACATCATATCGAGTGCAGATGCCCCGAATCTTCCGGCAAAGCGGTGCATTTTCGGCCGAATCGGCGCGCACTCATGTCCGCAGTCATAAGTTGCGGCCCAGGCAGGCGCAGATCTCTGCGATCCCTTGCCGAAACGAGTGGGTCGCCGAACACACTCCTAAGCCGGCAGAGCCGGAACCAAACAGGCAATACGATGGTCGGCCCACCACAGACGAGGTGAGCGACCATGGCTGCGACGGCACTGACCGAACGGTATGCGGCGAACCTGCACGGTGTGCTGTCGTGCTACGACCGGATCATCATCACGGGCACGCTGCCCGGCGCCTGCTACGCGGGTGGCATGACGAGCTTTTTGTACTCGCGCGGCATCCGCACCTTCGACTACCCGCGCTTTGCCGAACCGCTGCGCGAGCGCATCCGCCAGCGCGCGCAGGAGGTCTGTGAAGCCAACGGTGTGAGCATCGAGCACGTCAAGAATTGCCACATCCGCAAGGAAGAACTGGTGGCGCGGGTGCTTCGTGCGCGCGGTGATGCGCCTGGCCTGGTACATGTCATCTCCGCCATGGAGGCCTGCCCGAGCTACAAACCTTGGCACGACAAGGCCAGCGGCAAGACCTTCTTGCGCCCGGATCAGGGCAAGTGTCTTCACTATTACTTCTACTTCATCGACGAGGCGTTCGGCCTGTGCTACCTGCGCGTCCCCACCTGGGCGCCGTTCGAGTTGCAGTTCTACTGCAACGGTCACAGCGCCTTGGCGCGATCGCTGCAGCGCGAGGGCATCGACTTCGTGCAGGAAGACAACGCCTTCTTGCGCGTGGGCGACCTTGAGCGCGCGCAGGCGCTGGCCGACGCCTTCAACCCCGAGCAGTTGCACCGGCGCCTCACGCGCTACGCGCACTGGCTGTGCCCGGTGGCCGACGTGTTCGCCCAGGACGACTGGCACTGGAGCATCCGCCAGGCCGAATACTCCACCGACCTGATGTTTCGCAGCCGCGAGGTCCTGGGGCCGCTGTACGACATCATCTCCCGCCAGGCCGTGCTCACCGCCGACGCGCCACGGGTGGCGGGCTTCCTGGGCAAGAAGATCACGCCCACGCTGGCCCAGGAGATCGGCTCGCGGCTGTCCACGCGCATCGAGGGCCGCTGCATCAAACACTACATGGGTGCGGCCGGCGTGAAGGTCTACGACAAGTTCTCCCGCGTGCTGCGCGTGGAGACCACCGTCAACGACGTGAGCTTTTTCAAGCACCACCGCAGGGTGGAACACAAGGGCGCAACGGCCACGCGCGAGCTGGCGCCGCTGAAGAAGTCGATCTACAGCCTGATCGACCTGCGCGAGATCTTGGCTGGCTGCAACCAGCGCTACCTGGCGTTTTTGTCCAGCCTGGACGACCCCAGCGCCGGCGAACGCGATCTGCAGCGGCTGAGCCAGTCGCGAGTGGGCCACGATCCGTCGGTCAAAGGCCTGAACTTCTTCAACGCCACCGACCACTTGCTGCTGCGAACCATGCAGCGAGGCGAATTCAATATCCACGGCTGGCGCCGCGCCGATCTGCTCAAGCATCTGCAACTCACGCCTTCGATGATGACTCGCCAACTCAGCCGCCTGCGAATGCTCGGGCTGATCAAAAGCGTGACGCATACCTACCGCTACTACCTCACCCGATTGGGCCGCGCTGCCATCGCCGCCGCATGCTCGCTCACCCGCTTCAACATCGTTCCGGCCATGGCGGCTACTCACTGAAGTCTTCGCACGATCTGTCAAAACTCATCCGGTTAGAGACTAAAGGAAACCCATGAACCTCCAGACCTTCTTCGCTGCCTTCGCCCTGGCCGCCGCCGGCACCGCCTTCGCGGCTGGTGACCACAAACATGCCGAAGACGACCACAAACCGATGCATGGCGGCGTCGTCACACCCACGAAGCTGATGGACTATGAGTTGGTTGCAAAGCCGACCACGATCCACCTCTTCCTGCGTGACCATGGCAAATCTGCAGACGTCAGCAAGGCCAGTGCCAAGCTGACCCTGCTCAGCGGCACCGACAAGCAGGAAGTCGAACTCAAGCCCGCTGGCGACAAGCTCGAATCGACGGGCAGCTTCAAGATCGGCCCGGGTACCAAAGCTGTGGCCGCCGTCACCATCGGCGGCAAGTCAGTCGGCACGGTTCGCTTCGTGCTCAAGTGAGGCGCGGCCTCATGACGCAACACCGGCTGGCACTACGCCGGACCCTGTTGATGAGCCTGGCGACGGTCGTTGTCCTGCCGCTGGCAGGCTGCATGACCAAGCCACTCCAGCCTGTCAACGCTGACGGCAGCTACTGCCACCGCATCGGCAGGAGCTACCGCCCGAAGCTGACCTGCACACCGACAGCGGTTCCGACTGATGTCGTCGAGGCCGTGGCCAAACGATTCGACGCCGACCCGGCCTCGTTGACCATCTATGTGCTTCGATGCCGCTGGGGCGATGCCAGCGTGGTCGTGCCTGTGACTGTGGACGGCGAGGCCAGCGTATCGACCATTCCAGATTCGCTGGCGCGCCTGCGACTGAGGCCGGGGTCGCATCGGGTGTCAGCGCAGTGGGATGGTCAGACGGTCGAGATCAGTGTCGTTGGCCGCGCCGGCGACGTGCGTGTCGTTGAGTTGATCGGCTCAGGGTGGGCCTGGGGCAACAGCTTCAAATGGGAGCCAGCGCAAGTCGAAGCGGTCAAATCGCGCGCACACTCGTCGAAACTCGTCGCTGATCTTGATCTTCGTCGCCAATCTTGATTTTCGGCGCACAAGACCCACGAATGCAAATGCCAGACGCTACGCCTCAACCGCCAACACAAAGCGCACTGACCCACCCAGGAGTCTTGGCGGCGCTTGCGGCGGCAGCCCTGTTCGGTGCAGGCACCCCGCTGGCCAAGAGCCTGCTCGGCACGGTAGACCCCTGGTTGCTGGCAGGCCTGCTGTACCTGGGTTCAGGCGCCGGCCTGGCCTTGTGGCGCTTGCTCAGCCGCGCCGAGCGCGTGACCCTGCCAGTTGACCAGTGGTCCTGGTTGGCTGGCGCTGTGCTGGCCGGCGGCGTGGTCGGCCCACTGCTGCTGATGCTGGGCCTGTCGCACCTGCCGGCCTCGGGCGTCTCCCTGCTGCTCAATGCGGAAGGCGTGTTCACGGCCTTGCTGGCGTGGTTCGTCTTCAAGGAGAACTTCGACCGGCGCATCGCGCTCGGGATGTTGGCCATCGTCGCCGGCGCGCTGGTGTTGAGCTGGCCCGGCGAGGCGCGCATCGGTGAGGCCTGGCCCACACTCGCCGTGCTGGGCGCCTGCGCGGCCTGGGCGATCGACAACAACCTGACCCGCAAAGTGGCGGTCGCCGACGCGACGTGGATCGCGTCGATCAAGGGGCTGGTCGCGGGCAGCGTGAACCTGGCACTCGGCCTGGCCGTCGGCGCGTCCTTGCCACCAGTGCCTTGGTTGGCCGGGGCGTTGCTCCTCGGACTCGCGGCTTACGGCATCAGCCTGACCTTGTTTGTCGTGGCGCTGCGGCACCTTGGCACAGCGCGCACGGGAGCGTACTTTTCAGTGGCACCCTTCTTCGGCGCAGCGCTCGCCGTGGCGTGGCTTGGCGAACCGGTCACGCCGGGACTGCTGCTGGCGGGTACCTTGATGGCCGCAGGCGTGTGGCTGCATCTGACCGAGAAGCATGCCCACGCGCACGCTCACCGTGCCGAGGAGCACGACCATGAGCACGAACACGACGTGCACCACCATCACGCGCATGGACAGGGCGCCGTCGCCAGCCGCCACTCGCATCCGCATCGGCACGAGCCCCTGACGCACTCGCACACGCACTTCCCTGACGCGCATCATCGGCACGACCACTGAATCTGCGGGCGCGCCAAGCTTAGATCAACCCGCGCCCGAGCACCCAGGATCGACGACATGAGCTTGTCCCGGCACCCCGTCTTTCCACCCGCGCTGCAGCCTTGTGTCGCCCGGCTCGAGCTGGGCGCGACGCAGCAGCTCTTCCGGGCTGGTACGCCACCGCGGTACATCCACTTCATCGAAGAGGGGGCCGTGCGCCTGGTGCGGCACGGCCGCCAGGGCGAGGAGGTGGTGCTTCACGACGCCCGCCCCGGAGAGTTCCTGGCCGAAGCCTCGCTCGACAGCGCGCGCTACCACTGCGACGCGGTCGCGTCCCAGCCGAGCGTGGTCCTTCGGGCTGCGAAGGCCGACTTCCAGCGCCTGCTGGCGGATGACCCCGATTTTACGCGGTCCTGGATGGCGCTGCTGGCAGCGCAACTGCGCACCGCGCGGGCCCGCATCGAACGCCTGTCGTTGCGCAGCGCCGAAGAACGCATCCGGCACCTGCTGCTTTCCGAGGGCCGGGGCTCGCGCTGCGAACTGGAGATCACGGGCTCGCTCAAGGATCTCGCGCGAAGGCTGGGCCTGGCGCACGAATCGCTGTACCGGACCCTGGCCAGGATGCAGAAGGACGGGATCATCGCCCGCGAGGGATCGCTGCTTCGACTGGCGAAGGCCGATGACCCTGGGCGTGTGATTTGAATCATATGCACTGTCAGTGCCGTCCCGGCAACATGCAGGCATGAGACGTCAACCTTGCGGGTCTTCGGGGCCCATGAAGTTCTTGGCTGCTGCCATGGTGGCCATCCTGTCTGGCTGCGCCGCGCCTTCGGGCGACCATGCGGCACATGTCCATCAGCCGAGCCACGCCGCGGTCGACCCTGCGGCACATGCACCGGCTGCCGATGCGCGGGTGATGGTCCAGTTTCCCGACATGCTTCGCACGCACACCCTGGCCAACATGCGGGATCACCTGCTGGCCTTGGCCGAGATCCAGGACCAGTTGGCGCGCGGCGCCTATGACCAGGCCAGTGACATTGCCGAGCAGCGGCTGGGCATGTCGTCGCTCGGCCTGCACGGCGCACACGGTGTGGCGAAGTTCATGCCCCAGGGCATGCAGGCCGCCGGCACGGCCATGCACCGCAGTGCAAGCCAGTTCGCCATCGTGGCCAAGGACGCGTCGGTGACCGGTGACCTCAAGGGCAGCCTCGCCGCGCTGGCCAGGGTGTCGCAGACTTGCGTGGCCTGCCACGCGGCCTATCGCATCCAGTAGGGGCGCGTCCGCACCGGCACTGGTACCGGCACCGGCGCTGATCCTTCGCACCCGGTGGTGAGGTCGAGCTCAGGTCATGGACCCCTCAGGCGGTTCCACGCAGCCACGAGCGTTGCTGCGGCAAGGTCGATGTCCTCGGGCTGGGTCACGCGCCCGACCGACAGCCGAACCGCGCCGCTGGCGCGTGCCGCACCGAACCCCATCGCGGCCAGCACACCGCTGACCGCGTCCTGTTCCGAGTGACAGGCCGAGCCGACCGATGCGGCAACCGTGTCGGACACCGCCGCGAGGAGGGCGCGACCGCTGACGCCAGGGAACGAGACATGCAAAGTGTTCGGCAACCGGCGTTCCGGATCGCCGTTGAGCCGAAGTTCGGGCACACCGGCCTCGAGTTGTGCATGCAGCTGGTCGCGCAGCGAACGAAGCCTCTCGGACAGGGCCGGCAGAGCCGCCGATGCCAACGCGGCCGCAGCGCCCATCGCGACGATCAGGGCCACGTTCTCGGTGCCGGGCCGCAGGCCGCGTTCCTGGTCCGCGCCGTGGAGGATGGATCGGATGGGCGTCCCGGTGCGGATGTACAAGGCGCCGACGCCCTTCGGGGCACTGAACTTGTGCCCGGCGATGGTCAAGAGGTCCACGCCGAGTGCGTCGACACTGACGGGCAACTTGCCGACCGACTGCGCGGCGTCTGTGTGCAGCAGGATGCCACGCGGGCGCGTGATCTCGGCGATCTCTGCGATCGGCTGCAGCGTGCCCACCTCGTTGTTCGCATGCATGACCGAGACCAGCGCCGTGTCGGGCCTCAAGGCGTTTGCCAGTTGGTCGGGTGAGATCCGGCCGAACGCGTCGACGGGCAGGACCGTCAGCGCCCACCCTTGATCGCGCAACACAAGCGCCGGGGCCATCACCGCCGGATGCTCGACCGCACTGACCACCAGGTGGCGCTTCCCGGTCCCGCGTGCGTGTGCCACGCCCAGCAGAGCCAGGTTGTTCGCCTCGGTCGCGCACCCGGTGAAGACAATCTCCTGCGCGCTTGCGCCTATGAGTTCGGCCACCTGGCCCCTGGCCGCGGCCATGGCCCGCGCAGCGCGCTGGCCGAAGGGGTGGGTGCTGGACGGATTGCCGTACTCACCACGAAACCACGGCAGCATCGCGTCAAGCACTTCCTGCGCCACCGGGGTGGTGGCGTTGTGGTCGAGGTAGATCGGATCGGTCATGTCTGCGGCTTGTTGGCAGCCGCGCGCTCCTGCAAGGCAGCGAGGTAAACGCGGATGCGCTTGGCGTTCACGCCCCGGTCGACACGACCAAGGCGCGACCGGGAGCGTACGTCGACCCGCGCGCCTCCGTCAGTGGCCTTGACCCTGACGATCACCTCGTCGGTGAAACCATACAACAGGCTGCTGCTGGTCGCTTCTATCCGGCCATCGGCGGGCACGCTGGCGACGATGGTCCAACCCTTCGCCTGGGCCACCGACAAGGCCTGCGCGAACGCCTGTTCTGGCGCCAGACCGAGTTTCAACGGCGCCAGGTCGGGATAGGCTGCACGCTGCAGAGCGGCCGTCTTGGCGCCCGGGTAATCGGTCGGGTTGGGCATATCCCAGAACACCGGGGCATCGGCGGTGTCGGTGCTGATGTCGTTGATGGGCGGCGTGGTGCGGCTGGCATGTTCCCACTGCAGGGCCATTCCCAGCGGCAACAGCGCCACCAACAGCCCGAGTACGGCAATGACCAGTCCGCGCCGCCCCGCGCGGGGGCGGGTCTGGATCAGGCCGAACCCGGACAGGCCGAGCGCGACGGCGGCACCATAAGTTGCCCATTCCGAGACCTGCAGGCCGCGCGTGAAGTGCCACCAGCCGAGCCGGTAGCCGATGCCGGATGCGATGATGGTGACGACCGCTGCCAAGCCGAGGATCAAGCCCCACAGCGCGGGCATGGACAAGGGTTTGGGCAGCTTCGACATGGATTCAGCTTTCATCGCGCTGTGCAATTTAGGCACCCACGACAGGCCAGTCGTTGGCGCGCCAGGCGGTCATTCCACCCCGGACGACCTGGGCGTCGCGGAAGGCTGCCTAGGCGAACAAGAGAGCTGCCCGGGCCGAGCGCCGGTCGGTGCGGCAGATCAGGCGGACAGGTCGCTGCTTGCGATCCTCGAACTCCGCCAACCGCCCGGGCAAGTCTTCCAGCGGAACATTTTGGGCTTGAGCGATGTGTCCTAGGTCGCCGGTGAACTCTGCTGCCGTGCGCACATCCAGCAGCAGCACATCCTCACCCGCATCGAGTTCCCGCTTCAGGTCGAGCACCTCCAGCATCGGTCTTGCCCGCAGCTTGCGCACGAGACGCGGCAACAACGCCACGGCAACCAGCAGCGACAGCGCGATGGTGACGTTGCGCACCAGACCGTCACCACCCGACAGCGCGTCACGTCCGGCATGGCCGAGCCAGGTGTATGCGAAGGCGCCGGGCAGCATGAAGAGCCAGGTGGCGAGCAGGTAGCTGATGAACGAGATGCGGGTCAGACCCAGCGCGTAGTTCAACAGGTTGAACGGGAACAGGGGCACCAGCCGCACGAAGGCGACGAAGCGCCAGCCTTCGGACGCCACACCCTCGTTCAGCCGTTGCAGGCGCGGGCCTGCGCGACGCGCCACCCAGTCCGCACCGAGGTGGCGAGCGATGAGGAAGGCCAGTGCGGCGCCCACGGTCGCACCGGTCAGGTTCCAGAGCGTGCCCCAGAGCGGTCCGAACAAGGCGCCGCCGGCCAGCGTGATGACGGCACCCGGCAGGAACAGCACGGTGGCGACAGCGTAGAGGCCCATGAACAGCAAGGGCCCCGCCGCGCCCGCACCTTCGACCCAGGCCTGCAGCGTTGCCGCATCGAAGCGCCCACGCTGGGTCAGCGCGATGCCGACGGCCGCCAGCAGCGCCAGGCCCAGCAACCAGCGCATCGCCGTCTTGCTGATCACGAGGCACTCTCTCCCGACCAGTGGCGACGGTTGATGGCGTAGCCCTCGACCTTGCCCTTGAACGGCATCAGCAACATGCCATCCAGGCGTGCCACCTCGCGCGGGTCGGTATGACCGTGGATGCCGATGACGATGGCGTCGTGCCCGGCGCGCGGTTGCGCGCGGTAAGTGCCGAACAGCCGGTCCCACCAGGGCAGGTTGAAGCCGAAGTTGGAGTTGGTCTCGTCATCCTCGACCGAGTGGTGCACGCGGTGCATGTCCGGCGTGACGACGAACCACCTCAACACCCGGTCCACCCCGGCGGGCAGGCGGATGTTGCCGTGGTTGAACATCGCCGTGGCGTTGAGCAGCACCTCGAAGATCACCACCGCCAGCACCGGCGGCCCGAGCACGGTGATGGTGGCGAACTTGATCAGCATCGACAGTGCGATCTCGATCGGATGGAAGCGCGCACCGGTGGTGAGGTCATAGTCCAGGTCGGCGTGATGCACCTGGTGCAGCCGCCACAGCGCCGGCACGGCGTGCACCATCACATGCTGAAGCCAGATGACGAAGTCCATCGCGATCACCGCCACCGGCACGGCCAGCCAGAACGGCACCTCGAAGTGGTTGAGCAGGCCCCAGCCGTTGGCCACACCAAACGCGGCCACGCCAGCGGCTGCCAGCGGAAAAATGAGCCTCAGCACGAGCGTGTTCAGCGCCACCAGGCCGAGATTGCTGCCCCAGCGCAAGGCCTTGGACAGCGTCAGTGCGCGGCGTGGTGCAGCCAGCTCCCACAGCGCCACGATCGCGAAGACACCCACGAAGAAGCCCAGCCGGATGGCCGGTTCGTGGGCAAGGACGAATTGTTCGAGATCCATGGCTGTCTCCTGGGGCCGGGCGCTGAAGCGGCAGACAAGCTATTTACCTTTCATACCAACGACCGTTAGAATGTACATCATGGACAACCGAACGCTCAAGGATCTGCTGTACGAACAGGTCGCCCGTGTGGGCAAGGCCCTGGCCAGCCCGAAGCGGCTGGAGATGCTGGAGATGCTGGCCCAGGGCGAAAAGGTGGTCGAGTCCGTGGCCGCCGAAGTCGGCATCGACGTCAAGCTCGCCAGTGCGCACCTGAAGGCGCTGAAAGAAGCACGGCTCGTGCAGAGCCGACGCGAGGGCAAGCGCATGGTCTACCGGCTGAGCGGCAAGGACGTGGCGCAGCTTGGCGTGACGCTGCGCCAGGTGGCCGAAGAGCACCTGCTGGAACTGCGCCTGGCGCTGCAGCAGATGATGGCCGAGCCCGACCGGCTGGCCAGTGTCGGCCGCAAGGAACTGCTCGCGCAGGCCAAGCGCGGCGAGGTGCTCGTGCTCGACGTGCGCCCGCAGGAGGAGTTCGACACGGCCCACCTGCCCTACGCGCGATCGATGCCGCTGACTGAATTGGCGCAGCGCTTGGCCGAATTGCCGCGGGACGTCGAGATCGTTGCCTACTGCCGCGGCCCGTTCTGCCTGATGTCCGACGAGGCGGTGAAGCTGCTGCAGGCACGCGGCTACCGCGCCCGCAAGACCTTCGATGGCGTCAGCGAATGGCAGGCGGCGGGCCTGCCCGTCCAACGTGCCTGAGACAAATCCCTGAACAACCAAGGAACCGTCATGGCCTCCAGCCTGTTCATCCTCAATGACGCGCCTTACGGGAACGAGCGTGCCTACAACGCACTGCGCCTTGCTGCTGCGGTGGCGGGCAAGGACGACCAGTAGGTCAGGCTGTTCCTGATGGCCGACGCGGTGGCCTGCGCCAAGAGCGGCCAGAAGGTGCCCGAGGGCTACTACAACGTGCAGTTGATGCTCGGCAAGGTGCTGCGCAAGGGTGAGGTGGCGCTGTGCGGCACCTGCATGGACGCGCGCGGCCTGCGCGAGGACGAGGTCATCGAGGGCGCACGGCGCAGCACCCTGGCCCAGTTGGCCGACTGGACCATCGAAGCCGACAAGGTTCTGGTCTTCTAGAGCATGAACGCCAGCGACATGGTTCCAGAGCTCGGTGTCATCGAGGGCTATTTCGGCAAGCCGTGGCACCACGAGGATCGCAAGGGCGTGCTGACGCGGCTGCGCGAACTGGGCTACTCATGGTTCCACCACGCGCCGAAGGCGGATGCCCACCTGCGGCGGCGTTGGCGCGAGTCGCACCCGCCGGCGGCGTTCGCCGAACTGGCCGATCTGTCGGCGCATTGCCGCAGCCTGGGCATGCGCTTCGGCATCGGGCTGAGCCCCTACGAGCTGTACCGCGACTACACCGGTGCCGCGAAAGCCGACTTCGCAGCCAAGCTCCGGGCACTCGACGAGATCGGCATCGACGATCTCGCGATCCTCTTCGACGACACACGCGGCGATGTGCCGGACCTGGCGGCACGGGAGGCCGAGATCGTGCACGCCGCGCTGGCCACCACCCGCGCCAGCCGGGTCTTGATGTGCCCGACCTACTACTCCGACGACAGGATGCTGGACGTCGTCTTCGGCCAGCGCCCGTCGGGCTACCTCGATGAGCTCGGGCGCAGGCTCGATCCTCGTGTCGGTGTCTACTGGACGGGCGAAGAGATCTGCGCCCGCGAGATCGGCGTCGGCCACCTGGCGCGCGTGGCCGAGTCGCTGAGGCGCAAACCGACGCTGTGGGACAACTACCCGGTCAACGACGGGCCGCAGATGTCGCGCTTCCTGCACCTGCGCGGCTTCACGGGGCGCCCAAGTGCGATCGCCACCCACCTGGCGGCGCATGCCATCAACCCGGCCATGCAGCCGCAACTGAGCCTGATCCCCGCCGCCACACTGGTGGCCAGCTACCGAGAAGGTCCGGCCTATGCCTACATGCGCAGCTTCCGCGAGGCCGCGCGTGCCTTGGCGGGTGACGAGCTCGCGCCGATGCTCGAAGAAGACCTGCACGCCCTGCAGGACTTGGGGCTGGATCGGCTGGGCGACGAACGCCAGCGTTTGCGCCAGCGCTACCTCGCAGTGAACCATCCCATGGCCGCCGAAGTGGTGCGCTGGCTGGACGGTGCCGACACGGTGGACGGCTGGGTCGAAGAGGCCTGATGGCCAAGACTGACCGGCACGCCCTAAAGAACCACAACTTATGGAGACCCACATGTTCCGACTTCGACTCGCACTGACCGTGGCGCTGGCCGCCGCTGCTTGTCTGCCCATTGCTGCGCAGGCCCAGGCCGACAAGGCCACGCTCAACGCGATCGAGAGCTACTTCGACTTCGTCGACGCCAACGCCGGCACCATCCTGCCCGATCAGATCCCGGCCGAGGACTACAAGAAGTTCTACGTGCTCGATGTGCGCGACGCGGGCCAGTTCGCCAACGAGCATGTGCCCGGCGCCTCGAACATCGAGTGGCGCCAGGTCTTTGCGCAGCGCGCCAAGCTGCCCAAGGACAAGACCATCCTCGTCTACTGCAACACCAGTTCGTTTGCAGCCCAGGTGGCGATGGCGCTGCGCATGGACGGCTTCGAGAACGTGCGCCTGTTGTACGGCGGCTTCAACGAGTGGAAGGCGCGCGGCGGCATGGAAGCCTACGCGCGGGCGAGCAAGAAAAGCTGAAGGGTGAGTTGCGCTCCGAAGCCACTGTGTTTTCTCGCTCAGGCCCCGCTGGGCTCGGCCGCCGGCCCGCTTCTGCCTGATCCGCTGCCGCGCCAGGAGTGAACTTGGCCGTACGCAGCCTTGTCGGGCCCCACGCCCGCGTCCGACCCGTCGTCGGCCTGGCCATCTCCCTGGCCCTGCATGCGCTGGTGTTTGCGCTTGCCTTCACGCACCTCGGCGCGCTCACGGACAAGACAGACTCACGGGCGCGCGAGCAGAAGCTCACGGTGCTGTACCTCCGGCCACCCGCGCCCGAAAAGTCCGCGCCGGAACCCGAGCCACCTGCCCCCATGGCGGAGGCCCCCGCCGTGCCGCGCCCGTCCATCCCGGTACCGGAAGTCGCGCCGGTGGTCGAGCCCGTCACGCCGCGCCAACCTGCCTCCGTGGCTGCACCGCCCGCGCCAACAGCAGAAGAATGGGTCTTTGCCGGCAAGTACACGCTCAAGAACAGCAAGGGCTACCGCTACACCTGGGGGCAGCAGGTCCGCAGCATGATGGGCACCGCGGTCGAAGGTCCCGACCAGGGCATGGTCCGATTTCGGATCGAGATCGCGCCCGATGGCAGCTTGACCAGGCTCGAGACCCTGTGGTCGACGTCACCGGTTGCCGAGCGACTGGCCCGCCAGGCCATCAACGGCATGCCGCACTGGCCGCCCACGCCGACGGGCAGGCCCTTGATCTTCGAGAAGACCATCTCGTTCTCGCCGTTCGCGTCAGACGGCCCCCCGCTCTACAAGGACGACTGCCTGCCCGACCCGCCGGCCTTCAGCAATCCGTTTGCCTGGGATGGCAAGTCTGCCCGTGTGCAGGTCCAGGCCAAGCCGATCGAGAAGCCGGACCCTCAGACTCTGGAGGATTGCCTCAAGCAACTGCCTCAGGACTCGATCGAGGCGGAGAGCGCACGCGATCGGCGGCTTATGGACCAGTGGGATTTCAACAGACTCGGGCGATGAGCGTCCGGTGCTGGTCATACTGCCCACCTCAGCCACTGCTGCGAGCGCGACCATGAACACGGAAGTCTTCGACGCCATCATCGTCGGCGCCGGCCAGGCCGGGCCGGCCATCGCCGCTCGCTGCAGCCGCGAAGGGCTGAAGACAGCCGTCATCGAGCGGCATCACTTCGGTGGCACCTGCGTCAACGTGGGCTGTGTGCCGACCAAGACGCTGGTGGCCAGCGCGCGCGCCATCCGGCTCGCGCAGCGCGGGGCCGAGTTCGGCTTCGACGTCGCGGACCTGCGCGTGGACATGACCCGTGTGAGGGCACGCAAGGACGCCATCGTCGCGAAATCGCGCGACGGGGTTGAGGCCTGGATGCGCGGCTTGAAGGGCACTGAGGTCATCGTCGGCGACGCCCGCTTCGCCGGCCCGGCCACGCTCGATGTGGGCGGACGTCGTTTGAGCGCGCCGCGCATCTTCCTCAATGTCGGTGGGCGCGCAGTGCGCCCCGCGCTGCCGGGCATCGACACAGTGACGACGCTGGACAACGTGTCGGTAATGGAACTGGACGCGGTGCCCGAACATCTGGTGATCGTCGGCGGCAGCTACATCGGCCTGGAGTTCGCGCAGGTGATGCGCCGGCTGGGTGCCGCCGTGACGGTGGTGGAGCGTTCAGCACGCCTGTTGCCGCAGGAGGACCCGGACGTGTCCGACGGCATCCGCGCGATCCTCGAAGCCGAAGGCGTGCGCTTCGAACTGGGCGCCGAATGCCTGTCGCTCGCGCCGAAGGGCCAGGGCATCGTCGTCGGTGCCGCATGCGGCAGCGGCGAGGGCATCACCGGCAGCCATGTGCTGCTGGCCGTGGGGCGCCAGCCCAACACCGACGGGCTGGGGCTCGAGAGGGCCGGTATCCGCGCCGACGCGCGCGGCTACATCGAGGTCGACGACCAGTGCCGCACCAGCGCCGAGGGCGTGTGGGCCGTCGGCGACTGCAACGGGCGTGGTGCGTTCACGCACACCGCGTGGAACGACCACGAGATCGTGGTGGCGAACCTGTTCGACAACGACCCGCGCCGCATCGGCGACCGCATCCCCTGCTACGCACTCTTCATCGACCCGGCACTGGGCCGCGTCGGCATGACGGAAACCGAGGCCCTGGCGAGCGGCAAACGCGTGCTGCGCGCGAAGATGCCGATGCAGCGCGTCGGACGTGCTCGCGAAGCCGGCGAGACCCAGGGCTTCATGAAGGTGCTGGTCGACGCTGATACGCAGCGCATCTTGGGTGCGGCCATCCTCGGCATGAACGGCGACGAGGTGGTGCATTCGCTGCTCGACATCATGGCGGCCGACCAGCCGTACACGGTCATCTCGCGGGCCGTGCACATTCATCCCACTGTGAGCGAACTGGTGCCGACGCTGCTGCAGCAACTCAAGCCGGCCTGAGCCGGCAGCATGCGCAACTGCTTGGTACTTCGCGAGGTGGACTCTTGTTTTTGGGTGAAGTCGGTCTGCCGTATCCCGGCTCTGCGTCGGCAGCGCCTGGGCTGCCGATCAAGTTGGGGCCGTACGGCTGCATCGGGTGCCGACCAATGCCGCGACACCACATCAGCGAGTGCGTTGGAGGATGGCTGCGTTCGAGCGGCTGTCGGCCTACGGCGGCTGTACTTTGAAACCGGCCATTGGCAGGGCGATTTCTTCGCCGATCGTATGACCGCATGTGGCCGGGACCGGAGATTCCTGGCTGCACCAGTAAGCTGCCGTCCTACGCGATCAGGTCGACATCCGAGGCAGGCCGCCGCGTATGGAGGCGCTCATCAGTGATGTCGAGCCGATGAGCCGCCTCGCCTCCAGTCCATCACCGAAGCACTCGAACCCGAGGGCACGATACCTGGCCCAGCGCGGCGGCTTCGATGCAACGCAGAAGGCGGGCGTCGGGCTCCCAAGAGCCTCCCCGAGCGATAAACCGCTGGGCAGCTTCGATGACGGGGCCGCCCGCAACCTCATCTCCAGGGTTTGACTGATCGAACCTTACGTCCAGTCGGGCGATTTGCTGGGTGTTCAGGCGCTCGACATCCAGATAACCATCGGCTTTGATGTCAAGAATGGAGAAAGTCGAGTGCACCATTCGCGACGGCCTGCCATCTATCATTTGGACAACGACGCTGGCTTGGCGCGCACGCTGTCCAGCAAAGTCGGGTACCCGAGTTAAGTCTTCCTGCCGAAGCATGCGCATGAAGGCTGCGCTGGCCAGCGCGTGCAGCGTGTCGTCGGTGGACAGCAGGAATAGCTTCGATGACAACTTCATCGCTTCCGCCGTTCTGGTCAGCCTGACGTCGGCGGGCGGTTCCGCAGGTCCCAGAGACTGCCCTGCCAGTTCGAGATCCGCCCCTCTATGCGGCACTTGGGGCAAACCCACACGATCGCGTTGTCCTGAGCCAAGACCGTTTCGACGACGCCCTTCTTGCACTTGAAGCACTTTGGCGCGGGAAGGGTCTCCGAGGTGTTGTCGGATGCATGTGCGACTGCATCGACGTGGAACTGAGCCATCGTGCGCGCTGGGCCCTTCACCGGGCCAATCGCACCGGACTTGTCGAGAAAGTGCGTGAGGTCGGTGATGTACATGGCGTGGCCAGAGCATATCCGCCATGGAAGGCCATCGGGACCGGACGCAGGACCGACAGACCCGCCTCTGGCCAGCGACGCATTGGCGGCGAACGTCAGAACCACCGATCGGATGACGACAGGCACGACCAGCTTCGCAGGAACCAGCCGCGCACGGTGTGTCAGCTGCCCGTAGGGACCCGGTGTGGCGTGTCTCATGCGGTCACCTACATCTTGACCCATGGCAACCCCAAGACTTCGTCGAAGGCGCATCTTTCCTGCCCCTCAACTCGATGGGAGTCCATCATGGGATCCGTTGCCAACACTGCTCATCGCGAGCCATGGAACAAGGGAAAGATCGTCGGCCAGAAGGCGCCATTCAAGCTCAAGGACATCTGGGCGCTCCGCGTCCGCTTTCAGATGGAGAACCGGGTGCGCGAGCTGGCACTCTTCAACTTGGGAATCGACAGCAAGCTCCGCGGCTGCGACCTGGTCGGCCTGAAGGTCCGGGACATCTGCCACGGCGACCAAGTCGCATCGCGCGCGATGGTCATGCAGCACAAGACCCAGCGGCCGGTGCAGTTCGAGATTACGCCGGCGACCCGAGACGCGGTGCAGAAGTGGATCAAGCAGGCAGAACTGAAGTCAGACGATTTTGTGTTTCCGAGCCGCATCCATGACTCGCCTCATTTGGGAACTAGGCAGTACGCTCGGATCCTTGAACACTGGGTCGAAGAACTTGGCCTTGATCCAGCCGATTACGGCACGCATTCGATGCGGCGAACCAAGGCGACGCTGATCTATCGACGCACCAAAAACTTGCGTGCCGTGCAACTGCTGCTCGGTCACCGCAAACTTGAGTCGACGGTCCGTTACCTTGGCATTGAGGTGGACGATGCCCTGGAAATCTCTGAGCAGACCGAGATCTGATCGCCGCGCAGGACCTGCCGCCCGACCGGCGAAACCAACCCGTCGGGCGGTACAACCCACTGGTACGCCCCGCGTCCCGTCTGGCATCGCGCATGTTGTCTGGGCGGCCGTCAGCTTCCCGGCGCTTCCGCGGAATCACACTTCTGGCCGGGACCGGGCAGAAACTGACCGGCCAGAAAGCTGAACTTCAAGTTAGGGGGTGTGCCCAGTTCGGCAGGCCTTCCGCCGGTCGTTCCAGAGCTGACCGACTGCTGTCAGGCGCGACCCCAAACCGGCGGTCCCGGGTCGATTCGAGTCACCGACGACCCGTGGGAGCGGTTGCTGACGGCGCGGCCTCGACACCGTACGGAACTCGGCCCTCCTGTGTCTCCAGATGCAGGTCGGAGGCGAGCTGGATCCTCACGGTGAGCCCCGTTTGTCGTCGCCGAACATCGCAATCGCTCGGCGAGCGCGTTTCACGCGCGACGCGATTCCAGCAGCTGCTTGCGGCGCGTCTCGCCCTGCCGCTCGAACATCCAGCCCGGGTATTCAGGTGGCAGGCGGCTCACCTCGTTGAGCGCTAACAGCTCGTCGGCGCTCAGGCCGACCTCCGTGGCGGCCAGGTTGTCGGCCAGCTGCTCGGGCCGCTTGGCCCCGAGGATGACGCTCGTCACCTGCGGTTGATGCAGCAGCCATGAGAGGGCGACCTGCGCGACTGAAACGCCCTTGGCCTGCGCGATCACGCGCATGGCATCAATGCAATCGTCGGCGCGGCTGCGGTCGACAGGCGGAAAGTTGAAGGTGGTCCGGCGGCTGCCCTCCTGGCCTTTCTCGTTGCGGCCGAACTTGCCGCTCAATAGGCCACCTGCGAGCGGGCTCCATACGAACAGGCCGAGGCCTTCGCTGGCGAGCATGGGAACAATTTCGCGTTCCAGGTCTCGCCCGGCCAGCGTGTAGTACGCCTGCAGTGACTCGAAGCGTGCCAAGCCCAAGCGCTCGGCGATGCCCAGCGCCTTCACGATCTGCCAGGCCGCCCAGTTCGATACACCGACGTAGCGAACGTGACCGTGGCGCACCAACTGGTCGAGCGCCCGAACGGTCTCCTCGATGGGCGTGACCGGGTCGAAACCGTGGATTTGGTAGAGGTCGATGTGATCGACCTGCAGTCGCTTCAGGCTGGCTTTGACACCGTCCACGATGTGGCTGCGCGAGTTGCCGCGGGTGTTCGCAGCCGGGCCGGTCTCGCCAAAGACTTTGGTGGCGATGACGACGTTCTCACGCGGCACCTTCAAATTCTTGAGCGCCTGGCCGGTAATTTGCTCGGACGCACCAGCGGCATAGACGTCGGCGGTGTCGATGAAGTTGACGCCGGCGTCAATCGCCTGGCCGATCAGGCGTTCGGCATCGGCTTGCTGTAGGTCGCCGATCTGAGCCCATATGCCAGCGCTGCCGCCGAAAGTCATCGTGCCCAGGCAGAGTTCGGAGACGAAGACGCCGGTGCGGCCGAGGGGTTTGAGGCGCATTTTGAGGTCCTTTAAGAAGCAGAGCAGGCGGAAGTGCGGCTGCGGCCACGACAGGGCGGTGCGCGCGGGATATGACTAAGCATGCCACCAAGATCCTGGCCGTGCTGGCGGCAGGGGGAGGCACGTTGCCTGGGTTGCCGTTCCTGCTGCACTTCTGCCGGCCTGCATGCAGCCGTTTTTGCCTCTTGCTCGACCCTCCAATAAGTTTTGAACACCCAGCAAATCGCCCGACTGGACGTGAGTTCGATCGGTCAAAACTTCGGGACGAGGTTGCGGGCGGCCCCGTCATCGAAGCTGCCCAGCGGTTTATCGCTCGGGGAGGCTCTTGAGAGCCTGACGCCCGCCTTCTGCGTCGCATCGAAGCCGCTGCGCTGGGACAGGTGTCTTGCCCTCGGGTACGACTTCTTCGTTGACGGACTTGAGGAAAGGCGGCTCATCGGTGCGGCAGCCCTGATGAGCGCACGCCTCCAGTCTCGCCGGCCTGCCTCGGATTTCAACCGTATTACATTGGCCGGCAGCTTACCGCTGCAGCCAGGAATCTCCGTTCTCGGCCAGGAAGCGACGTTCACGAAGGTCAGCTTCCTGTCGATCCACTTGAGCTTCTACCGACAGGGGTTTGCGGTCCCTGCAGGACCGACACCAGGGCCGCAAGGGTCGTTGATCGAGCGTACCGGGCGGTAAGATTGACTTTAGGCTATCTGTGCGATGCCTGACCGTGCCAGGAGACCCCGCCGATGACTGCCCCCCACTTCCAGTCCGCTACGGCGTTGGCACAACTGCTGCGCGACGGGAGCCTCGGCGCGCGCGAGTTGCTCGAGCACTACCTGGCGCGCATCGACCGCTTCAATCCCGTGCTCAATGCGGTGATTTGGCAGGACCGGGATGCCGCTCGTGCGCGCGCCGATGCGGCCGACACAGCGCGCATCCGCGGAGAGGCAATCGGGCCGCTGCACGGGCTGCCCATGACAGTCAAGGAGAGCTACGACCTGGCCGGCGCGCCGACCCACTGGGGCATTCCGGAACTGCGCGGCAAGATCGCCAACGAAGATGCGCTGGCCGTGCAGCGCCTTTCCGCCGCCGGCGCCAACGTATTCGGCAAGACCA
Source organism: Burkholderiales bacterium (assembly GCA_038227445.1). Lineage (GTDB taxonomy): Bacteria > Pseudomonadota > Gammaproteobacteria > Burkholderiales > Burkholderiaceae_C > LMDS01. Next base: position 28,104 of record JBBRPV010000048.1, read on the forward strand.
ATGTTCCAATCCGCCTGGCCGACTTCCAAAGCTACAACGAGATCTGCGGCACCACCTGCAACCCCTGGGACAGCGGCCGCACGCCGGGCGGATCGTCCGGCGGCTCGGCGGCGTCGCTGGCGGCAGGCCTGACCAGCCTGGAGATCGGCAGCGACATCGGCGGCTCGATCCGCAACCCGGCGCATTACTGCGGCGTGTTCGGCCACAAACCGACCTGGAGCTTGCTACCGATGCGCGGCCATGCGCTCGCCCGCATCCTGACGCCAGCCGACATTTCGGTCATCGGTCCGCTGGCCCGATCCGCCGATGACCTCGAAATGGCGGTGAACCTGATGGCGGGCCCCGACAAGCTCGAGTCAGCGGGCATCGGACTGCGCCTGCCGCGCCTCGATGGCGCGATGCGCACGCTGCGCATCGCGGTGTGGAAGACCGACCCGATGTGCCCGGTCTCCGCGGCGGTCGCGGCCAAGGTCGACGCCGTGGCTGCGGCATTGGCAGCTCAGGGTGCAACGGTCGACTTCGAGGCGCGGCCAGCATTTGCCAGCGAGCACAGCCACCGGCTGTTCTCGGCTCTGCTGATGTCGGCCATGGCGGCGCGCTTCAGCGACGACGAATTCGCCCGACTCGTTGCTGCCGTTGATGCGCTCGATCCACACGACCAGAGCGATGCGGCGAAAACCCTACGCGCGCAAACCATGAGTGCACGCGACTGGGCGCGCGCCAACGAGGGCCGCACCCGGCTGCGATGGGCCTGGCAGCGTTTCTTCGAGCAGTGGGACTTCGTGCTCGCGCCCATCATGCCGACGACGGCGTTCGCGCACGACCACGGCGCTCCTAGCGAACGCACTATCACTATCGACGGCACCGCTTACCCCTACTTTACGCAGACCTTCTGGGCCGGACTGCCGGGCGTTTCGTACTTGCCGGCGACGGTGGTGCCCGCCGGACCGGGCCCCGACGGTCTGCCGATCGGGATTCAGATCATCGGCCCGGCCTATGGTGACCTGCGCACGATTGGCCTGGCGCAGCGGCTGGAACGAATGGGCTTTGCTTTCCGGGCGCCGCCGGGCTTTGACTGACGCGAGTTCTCGTTGCTGCGCTGACGGCGATCGGCCATGACTTGCCGGTCATGAGCGGCCGATTTCGGGCTGCTCATCAAGCTTGTCCCGGATAGCGCGGACGCCGTGCGCGCGCTGGCTCCCGCTTTGCACCAGAAACACCTCCGGATTGATGCGCCTCCCCGAGCAGGTTCATCATCCGCTCTGCTGTATTGCGCCCAGCTACCGAATTGCGCCGTAATGCTCCATCCATAGCTGGCTGGAAGCGACAGTTTCCCAAAGGCGGAGCCGACCCGTTTGGGTGGAGGTGAGGCGGCGCACGCGATTCGCGCCAGCGAGACGCGTCACAGTGGTCTCGCTTGCTGCTCGATGTACTGCTTGATGGCAGACAGCGGCGCGCCGCCAACGCTGGCGACAAAGTAGCTTCGACTCCAGAGGACGGGCTCCTTGAACTCGGCTCGCAACGTCGGAAATTCCTTGCGCATGAGTCGGCTCGTGACCGCCTTGAAGTTGTTCGCAACAACGCTGGGTGCGCATTTCGGATTCAGGCCGACGAGAAAGTGAACGTGGTCCTCTCGCGCTTGCGTTCCAGAACGCCGAGCGTGCGGCCGGGCGCAAGCGACCGGGCTACGTCAAACTGTGCGCTCGTCTGCCGGCACTGAAGGCGCAGCACTCATGGCTTTGTGAGCCGCCGGCGCAGGCGTTGCAGCAGGCCCTGAAAGACCTGGTCAAGGCTTGGGATGCGAAGTTCACGTCGCGCTTCGGCTCGCCCTGGTTCAAGAAGCGTGGTGAAGGCGATACCGTCCGATTCCCGCAGGACTGCGTTTATGACGCGGCCGCCGGCACGTTGCGACTGCCAAAGCTCGGTGCGGTCCGCCTGAGGCACAGCCGCGTGGCCGAAGGCAAGCTCAAGAACGTGACTCTGCGCATGGAGGGCTCGCGCTGGGTGGCCTCGCTTCAGACTGAGCGCGAGGTTGAGGTCGGCTTGCCGGCCTCAACCAGTTCGGTTGGTTTGGACTTTGGCGCTGCCACAACCATCATGCCGAGCCACGGCGCGCCGATTGAGCTGCCGCAGCGACTGGCCAAGTACGAGCGGCGCGTCAAGCGCCTGCAGAAGGCTGTCTCGCGCAAGAAGAAGGGCTCGGTCAATCGCAAGAAGGCTGTTGCCCGGCTTGGCGCCTGCCATGCGCGAGTGGCGCACATTCGCAGCGACACGCTGCACCAGGGAACGACTCATCTGGCGCGCAGCAATGCGCTCATCGCCATCGAGAACCTGGCAGTCAAGAGCATGACCGCCTCGGCGGCCGGCACTCTTGCCGCGCCAGGCAAGAACGTGGCGGCCAAGTCCGGCCTGAACCGGGTCATCCTGCGCAACGGCTGGGGCATGGACCGCCAGATGCTTGAGTACAAGACGGCTTGGCGTGGTGGAATGCTGGTGGCGGTGCCGCCGGCGTACACGAGTCAGACCTGCAGCGCCTGCGGGCACGTTGACAAGAACAACCGCCTGTCTCAGGCAAGGTTCCAGTGCCTGGCGTGTGGCCACGCCGAGAACGCCGACCGAAATGCGGCAAAGAACATTCTGGCCAAGGCCAACTCAATTCTGTCGGGCGGATGCCCGGCGAATACCGCGGGATACGCGGGAACTCATGCTTGTGAAGGAGCGCAACTCGTCTCGAAAGAGACAATGCGACTCCCGAGGCCGCGCTCGGCGGCTCAAGGAAGGTCGGTCAGACTTCCGTTGGCAGGAACCCTCTCGGAGCTGAGCCTCTCAGGGAATCTCCATCCATAGCGCGCAAGCGTTTGGGTGGAGAGGATGTCAACTATTGAGCCTTCTGCAAATGCTTTAAGGATGCGTGCTGATCTGACAGCGCGTCGTTGACCTCGGTCATCTTCTCGGCTGTTTCGGTCAGCTTCTTCTCAAGCGCAGCAGTGCGCTCCACTGCTTCAGCCGCGTCGCCTTCTCCGACGATCTTGGCGACCTCCTGCGTAAGCACGGCGTGAACGACGCCCAGTTCGTCGGCGACGGCCTGCACTGCGGTGGTCGCTTCCTCATTCTTGGCAAGGGCTTCGGCCAAGCCATGCGCGTCGGCGCGGGGAGGATTTGGAGAGTTGGCTATCACCAATCAATTGTAAGACGCCGGCAGCGGAACAATCGAGCGAAAACCTTATATGAGCCGGGGGCCCGTTCCTGACCTTCGGTCCGATGCCCGCTATGGGTCGGCCACCACCGGTCGGCCGCGCGATCTCACCGCCGGAAAGCTGATATCCAAGTTGACCGACGGGATAGCCGACGCCGGTCGGCCAACAACAGTCGATTACCGACGACTGCGGCGAAGCAGGATTGCGGGCGCGGGTTTTCCCGGCTACGTCGGCCTGCGTATATTGCGTACATTTTTGTATATCAGCTTGCCCTTCAGAGCCGCCAACGCCTGAACTCACCCCCGAGGAGACACACCGATGGAGATCCGCAACCCTTCGCCAGGCCTCTACAACGAGGACCTCGCCCCCGCCAAGGAACGCAACTGGGGCGCATTCAGCATCTTCAACGTCTGGACCTCCGACGTTCATAGCCTCTGGGGCTACTACCTCGCCGCGAGCTTGTTCCTGCTGTGCGGCAGCTTCCTGAACTTCGTCATAGCGATCGGTCTCGGCTCGCTGATCATCTTCGCGCTGATGAACCTGATCGGCTACGCTGGCGAGAAGACCGGTGTTCCCTATCCCGTGCTGGCGCGGGCATCGTTCGGTGTCTGGGGCGCCAATCTCGCCGCGATGGTGCGGGCAGTCGTGGCCTGCTTCTGGTACGGCGCGCAAACCGCCGCTGCCTCGGGCGCAATGGTGGCGCTGCTGATCCGCAGCGACGGCATGATGGAGTTTCACAAGACCACCCATCTACTCGGTCACTCCGGCCTGGAACTGATCTGCTACGTGACTATCTGGGCCTTGCAATTGCTGATCATCCAGCGCGGCATGGAGACAGTGCGCAAGTTCCAGGACTGGGCCGGCCCCGCAGTCTGGGTCGCGATGCTGGTGCTCGCAATCGGCCTGTGCGTGAAGGCGGGCGGCTTCTCGTTCGACCACGGCATCCCGATGGACGTGCTGCTCGATAAGACCAAGGACGCCGGCGTCAGCGGCCAGCCCGGCTCGTTCTGGGCGCTCATGGCGGTCGGCGCGACCTGGGTCACGTACTTCGCGGCGCTGTACCTGAACTTCTGTGACTTCTCGCGCTACGCGAAAAACAAACAGGCCGTGAAGACCGGCAACCTGTGGGGGCTGCCGGTCAACCTGATCGCGTTCTCGCTGGTCGCCGGCGTCACCACCATCGCCGCGTTCAAGGTCTACGGCGAAGTGTTGCTGCACCCCGAACAAATCTCAGCCAAGTTCGACAGCTGGGTGCTCGCACTGATCGCTGCGATCAGCTTCGCGGCCGCCACGCTCGGCATCAACGTCGTGGCGAATTTCGTCTCCGCCGCTTTCGACATCTCGAACGTGTTCCCGCGCACCATCAGCTTCAAGCGAGGCGGCTACATCGCCGCCGTGATCGCGCTGGTGCTCTACCCCTTCGCGCCTTGGGAAGGCAACGCCGCGCACTTTGTCAACGCGATCGGCGCGGTGATGGGCCCGCTGCTCGGCATCATCCTGGTCGACTTCTACCTGATCGCCAAGGGCAAGGTGAACGTCGAGGCGCTGTACCAGGAGCACGGCGAGTACCGCTACCAGGGGGGCTGGAACATCAACGCGCTGGCCGCGACCGGCATGGGCTCGATCTTCTCGACGATCCTGCCCAACTTCACGAGCCTGCTGCCACCTTGGTGGGGCACCTACGGCTGGTTCTTCGGCGTCGCGATCGGCGGCGGCGTGTATTGGGTGCTGGCGCTGATGCGGCCGCGCGTGGCAGGAGTGCCCGAAACCGCCCTATGACTTCGCCCGCGACAATCGTCGAGCGCGTCATCCAGTCGATCCTGACGCGCAAGCTCCGGCCTGGCGAACGCCTTGGCGAGCAGGAGATGGCCGACCTTTTCGGCGTCAGCCGCACGCTGATACGCGAGGCCTTGATCAAGCTGCAGGCGCGCGGCTTCATCGAGGTGCGGTCGCGGCTCGGCTGGTATGTCGTCGAGCCGTCGTTCGACGAGGCGCGTGAGACCTACGCCGCGCGCCGCGTGATCGAGCCCGGGATGCTCCGCGACGCTGGTAAACCGCTGCAAAGCGTGATTCGCAAGCTGCGCCAGCATATCGCCGGCGAACGCAAGGCAATCGCTTCGTGCGATGCCGGGACCCGCAGCGTGCTGCTTGCCGATTTTCACGTCTGCCTCGCCGAATGCCTGGGCAACCGACTGTTGACGGGCATGATGATCGAACTGTCGGCGCGCACCACGCTGGTTTCGGCGCTCTACCAATCGACGACGCAGGCGCAGGTCTCAAACGACGATCACGCCGCGATCGTCGCTGCGCTTGCCGATGGCGACATGGCGCGCGCTGAGCAGTTGATGCGCGAGCACATCGACACGCTCGCCGCGCGCCTCGACGAAAGCCTAGCGAATACCGGCAACACACGCGATCGGTTGCGCGAAGCCCTTGCCCCTGAAGGCCCGCGCCCGACTCGCAAGTCCGCCACGTAGCGCCTAGACGCGTCAGTCGAAGACTTCCATGCCACAGGCGGGCATCATATGCGGGTCGAGTTCGGCGTGCGCGTACAGCGAGCGCGCCAGCACCGTCACCGGCGCGTTGCACCTTTTACTCCGGCGCAACATTGTCCGGTCGCCCAGCATCGCACCAGACTACCCATGAATCGCGGCCTGCATCGGCATCGCTGCGGTGAACTCACCGCCGTGCGCCTTCAGAATAACGGCCTACGAATCGTACCGAGGATCAACGCGAGTACGCTTGACCCATTGCGCGCACCGGCTGAAGGTCAGGTATGTGTGTCCCTGTCCGAGTTCACGTACGGCGGCTTGGGGTCGTCGGCGGTGAGCCACTTCGCCGATCTGCCCGCCGCACTGCGGTCGTTCGAGTTGAGCCGGCGGATACCCGACATTCGGGGAAACCCGGGCTCGGCCATGAGATCACGGACGCGCCGGCTGCTTGCTGGCATCTCGTCTCGCCGACTTTGCGACGGGAGCAATGGAGCAACCGCAAGGTCGTTGCCAGAAGCTGGGCACATTGAGGGGCGCGCACATACTCGATGCGGTTGAGCCGAGCTGCTGGGCTTGCGGCCGCCCAAGGTCACCACCTCGGGAGTGTCGCGTGCAAGCCATGGGCCGGTAAACCCAGCGCGCGCCGGATAGCGTCCCGGTTCAACACGAACGCCACCAATCCGAATGGATACGCTGGACTGCTTGGTGCAACGGCACCGCGCGACATACTTCGCGGACGCTGATGCCGCGACCTCTGCCGACCCGCTGCAGGCGGTGTCACACAAGATCATCACCAAGTTGAGGAAGCTATGACCCTCGGGGCGTGCTCAATGAATAGCAGGTCCAGATTCGCTTGGCCGATGACGACGGTGATTCGGACGAGATGGCGCGCTTGTTTACGCTCAAGCAATTCCGGCCGCGCGTGCACTTACAGGTTGCCTTGACCCCCCTTACGCGCGTGTCGGGCTAGCAGGTGTCGGCGGCGTATCGTGCGATGCTGAGGGGGAATGGGCTTCAATCAGACGCTATGCCGACGAGCGAGGTTGCGCCGACGAGGAGGGTACCGCCGACGTGCCGCCACCAGCTGGCCGCCGGCGGCAATGCACGTTTTTCTGCATTTGCCATCGTGAGCACGGTGCCGCCGCCCACCACTGCGTCATACGCCACACCCTTGAGTGAGGCAACAAGGCCCGGTACGCTTGGTGGACGAGGTCGGGCGCGGTTTTCGAGGCGGTGCAGCGAAACGTTCATGGGTCTTGTACTCTGTGGCTTGGAGCTCGGGTCGGTGAATCCACTTCTGCGGCAACCAGGGCGCTCGCGCCTCATTGACGGATCTGCCGCCAGGCACTTCAATCGACGCAGGTCGCAGGCTTTGGGAATAACGCTTGTCGTTACCATTGTCGCTCCGGAGGATCTCATGCCGAAAGTCTCGCCCAAG
>JBBRPV010000049.1:0-33750 GCA_038227445.1 Burkholderiales bacterium
GAGGCTGCGGCGCAGGTGCCCGAAGGCCTGTCGCACACCCCACAGGCTGGCGGGGTTGAAGCCGACGATGACAACCCGGCCTTCGGGCACCAGAACCCGCTCGACTTCGCGCAGCGCTTGGTGCGGGTCACGCGCCAGTTCGAGCGCGTGTGGCAAGACAACGAGGTCGAGGCTGTTGCTGTCGAAGGGCAATGCGTCGAAGTCGCAGTGCAGCGCCACCGCTGCGCGTGGCGCTAGCGTGGAATATCCGTCACGCTGCGTTTCGGCAACTGCGGTGTCGACGCCGATCCAGCGGTGCGGCATTCGGTTGGCGCCCAGCGCATCGAGCTCGGGCAGGCCGAGTTGCAGTGCGTGAAAGCCAAACAGGTCGGCCACGGCGGTGTCGAGATGGCCCTGCTCCCACGCGAGCACGTAGCGGCCGGCCGGCGATTGCAGCCATTCGGTCAAACCTATAATTGGACGCTCCGCCATGAACCTGATTGCCCTGCCCGCTTTTTCCGACAACTACATCTGGATGCTCCACGATGGGCACAACGCCATCGTTGTCGATCCGGGGGAATCAGCTCCAGTGCTCAAGGCGCTCGATTCGCACCAGTTGCAGCTCGCAGCGATTCTAGTGACCCACCATCACGCCGATCATGTTGGAGGCATCAACGAACTTCGCTCGCGTTTGCAGGGGCTGGTATACGGCCCGCGGCGCGAGCTCATTCCGCAGCCGTGCGTGGCGCTCGATGATGGCGACACGGTCGATGTGCTCGGGCTGCGTTTTAGGGTGATTGACGTGCCCGGCCATACCAGCGGACACATCGCGTTTTTCACCGACGACGGCGGCATCAAGCCGATTCTGTTCTGCGGCGACACGCTGTTCTCGGGTGGCTGCGGCCGCTTGTTCGAAGGCACGGCCGCGCAAATGCACCACTCTCTGTCGCGCCTTGCCAGCCTGCCCGGGCCGACGCGGGTGTGCTGCGCCCACGAATACACATTGTCAAACTTGAAATTTGCACGCGCGGTCGAGCCCAAAAATCACGATCTGGCCAACTACAGCGCCTGGTGCGAAGCGCAGCGTGCCATCAACGCACCGACACTACCCTCGTCTATCGCCACCGAGCTGCGCGTGAACCCGTTCCTGCGCTGTACAGAACCGGGTGTGGCAGTTGTGGCGCAACACCACGGCGCGCACACCACGGACCCGGTGGCCGTGCTTGCCGCCCTTCGCCAATGGAAGAACGAATTCCGATGATGTTTTCCAAGCAAAGCCGGCCGGACCGGTGCATGTTGACCACTCTACCGACTTTGCTGCTGCTGTCAGCACTGTTGGTTGGCTGCGCGACAGCGCCCGGACCCACGACGCCAAATGCGGGCCCGGTCACCACAGCGACCACAAGCACACCGTCCAGTGCCATAGAAAACCCACAAGCTGCGCCGGCGCCCGCTCTGCAATTAGAAGCGGTAACCGCACCGGTGCCGGTCGACCCGCTGCGTCCCGAAGCGCGGCTTGACCTCAGTGACCGCGCCGCGCAGACCGATCTTTGGGCCCGCGTGCGCCGCGGCTTTGCCATGCCCGACCTCGACAGCGACCTGGTGCGCAACCGCGAGCAGTGGTACGCCACCCGCCCCGACTACGTGCAGCGCATGACCGAGCGCGGCGGGCGTTACCTGTTCCACATTGTCGAAGAGCTCGAAAGCCGTGGCATGCCTACCGAGCTGGCGCTGCTGCCCTTCATCGAAAGCGCCTTCAACCCGCAGGCCATGTCGAGCGCGAAGGCCTCGGGCATGTGGCAGTTCATCCCGTCGACCGGCAAAGACTTCTCGCTCAAGCAGAACATCTTCCGCGACGATCGGCGCGACGTGTTGGCCTCGACCCGCGCCGCACTCGACTATCTTCAAAAGCTCCACGGCATGTTCGGCGATTGGCACCTGGCGCTGGCCGCATACAACTGGGGCGAAGGCAGCGTGCAGCGCGCAATCAACCGCAACCAAAAACTCGGGCTGCCGACCGACTACGTCAGCCTAAAGATGCCGAGCGAAACACAGTACTACGTGCCCAAGTTGCAGGCAGTAAAAAACCTCGTAGCGCGGCCGGCCGACTTCGGTCTGACGCTGCCACAGCTCTCGAACCACCCCTACTTCCTGAGCGTTCCGATCGAGCGCGACATGGATGTGGCCATCGCGGTGGACTTGGCCGGCATGCGACTGGAAGACTTTCAAACGCTGAACCCGCAGATGAACAAGCCGGTGATCCTGGCCGCCGGCACGCAGCAGGTGCTGCTGCCCTACGACAACGCTAACCGCTTCGTGCGCGAACTGCCGCTGCACCGCGGCCCGCTCGCCAGCTGGACAGCATGGACAGCCCCAAAAACTCTGAGGCCCGCCGAAGCGGCGCGGCTGGTGGGCATGGACGAAGCGCAATTGCGCGAAGTCAACCGCATTCCGCTGCGCATGCTCGTGAAGGTCGGCTCCACGCTGCTGGTGCCGCGCGCCGCGCACCGCCTGACAGATGTGCCGGTCTCGGTCGCCGACAACGCCTCGCTCTCGCTTGCGCCCGATGGCCCGACCCTGCGCAAGTTGTCGCTGAAAGCTGGCCGCAAAGACAGCGTGGCTTCGGTAGCGAAGCGCTACCGCGTCAGCGCAGCGCAGGTGGCGCAGTGGAACGAGGTCGGCACCTTGGCGAACTTTCGGCCTGGGCAGAGCATCACGGTCTTTGTGGCCGGCAAGGCCGCACGCGGGGCGAAGGTTGCGAAAGCCAAAAACGGCTTCACACACAAGGCCACACGCACGGCCGCAGCGCCGCGCAAGGCTGCCTCGCGGCTGGGGCGCGACACGGCTGGCAAGAGCGCGCAGAACGTCGCTCGCAACTGAGAGCCTGCGAACAAATTCGATGCATCAGCACGGCCGCCCCGAACGGCGCCATTCGCCGTTGGAATCGGCTCACCGCAGTACGAGCTGAGGCTGTCATTTGTTCATCGTGCCGCGTTGCGTGCTTGATGGCACCTTGGAAACCGATGCGGCTAGACCCGTGGCTGGGCACAAACCGGCGCATTACCGAGGTGTCGCAAGGATTTGCAGCGACGCCGCGGGCACAAAGGCGCGGTTTTAAGTTCGGAACAGCGTGCCACACTGCACTCAATCGCCTTCGACTGCCTCGCCCGCTCGAGCGCACCGAATTCAATCGCCGCCTCTGGACCTTTGAATCAGCGCCGGTCGCTTAATGCGTGGGCGATGGTGCCCAGGTCAACGTACTCCAGCTCGCTGCCAATCGGCACGCCGCGAGCCAGGCGCGTCACTCGCAGGCCGCGTGCTTTTAAGGCTTCGGCCAGAACATGAGCCGTGGCTTCGCCCTCGGCGGTGAAGTTGGTCGCGATGATGACCTCCTCGGTGGCTTCATCGCTGACCCGCTCCAGCAACTGCCGCGCGCCAATGTCGCTGCTGCCAATACCGTCAAGTGGGCTCAGCCGCCCCATCAGCACGAAGTACAGGCCACGGTAGCTGCCAGTTCGTTCGAGCGCAGCCTGGTCCGCCGGCGTTTCGACCACGCAAAGTTGCATGGCGTCGCGGCTCGGGTCGAGGCAGGTGCGGCACACGGGCGCTTCGGTGAAGGTGTGGCAGCGCTCGCAGTGACGCACATGCGTGACCGCCGACTGAAGCGCGTGTGCGATCTGTTGGGCGCCTTCACGGTCATGCTGCAGCATGTGAAATGCCATGCGCTGCGCAGACTTCAGGCCAACTCCGGGCAAGCGGCGCAGCGCTTGCACCAGTGCGTCTAATGACGGTTCTGTCACCGCGGCTTCAGATTCAAAACGGGAACTTCATACCCGGCGGCATTGGCATGCCGGCAGTCAGCTTGCCCATCTTTTCCTGGCTCAGGTCTTCGGCCCGGCGCACGGCGTCGTTGAACGCGGCAGCGACCAAGTCTTCGAGCATGTCTTTGTCGTCGGCGAGCAGAGTCGGGTCAATGGTGATGCGCTTGACGGCGTGCTTGCAGGTCATCACGACCTTCACGAGGCCGGCACCCGACTGCCCTTCAACTTCGATGATCGCGAGTTCGTCCTGAGCTTTCTTCAGGTTGTCCTGCATCGCTTGCGCCTGCTTCATCAGGCCGGCGAGTTGGTTCTTCATCATGGCATGGACTCCTATTTTTTTACTGCATTAATGGGGTTTGACCGAACCGGGCACGATGCGCGCGGTCTTGTATTGCGCCATCAGCTCCTGCACCAGCGGATCGTCGTGGATGATCTGCTCGGCTTGAGCCTGGCGGCGTGCACGTTCTGCGGCTTCACGTTTGGCGGGCGAGTCTTCGGCCACACCGCCTTCGAGCTCAATGCGCGCCGGGCGCCCAAGCGCTTGCGCCAGCGCAGCTTGCAGCTTGTCGGCGTGGGCAGGCGCACGCAGCATCTCTCTCTCAACGCGCAAGCGGAACACCACGCCTGCCAAGTTGTCATCGAAAACCAGGCACTGCGCCTGCATCGCCAATTCGCGCACCAGCGCGCTGACTGTGCCGGCATCGATCATTTGTCGCACCAGGGCGGCCCAGCGTTCGCCGAGCGGGCTGGGCAGGTCGTTGAACTGGGCAACAGCCGGCACCACCGGCGCCGCTGCAATTTCGGCCTCGCCCAGCATCAGCGCCGGCGCAGGGCTGGGCGTTTCTTCGTCATACCGAGTGTCGAGCCAAGGCGGTGGCTCGCTCGCTGCCAGGCGCACCCGCGCCACTGGAGCTGCCGCCACAACCGCGGGCTGCGCCGGGGCTGCCTGAGACGGGGCGGAGCCGGCAGCCGCCGCCGCGTTGACACGCGACGGCGGCGCGGCCTTCGGCGCCGGTGCAGCGCGCGGCTTCTGCGACAAGCCCTCTGCCTGCGGCCTGAAAGCGAGCAAGCGCAGCAAAACCATCACGAGGCCACTGTATTCGTCGGGCGCCAGCGCCAGCTCGGCGCGGCCGTGTACAACGATGCTGTAGACCACCTGGGTTTCGTCGGGTGCGAGCTCGGCCGCCAGCCGCAGCGCCGTCGCCGCGTCTGGATCGGTGGCGTCGAACGCGTCGGGCACGGCTTGCAACACCGCCATCTGCTGCAGCAAGGCTGCGAGCTCTTCGAGCGCGCCGCCGGCCGACAAGCCGAGCGCGCGCAACGCATCGGCCGCCGCCACAAGGGCCGCGCCATCACCGGCTGCCAGTGCCTCCACGATGCGAACCGCATGGCCGCGGTCGACGGCGCCGAGCATCATCCGCACGGCCGGCTCTTCAACGGCACCGGCACCAAACGCAATCGCCTGGTCGGTCAGTGACAGGCCGTCGCGCATCGAGCCACGCGCCGCGCGGGCGAGCAGGCGCAGCGCGCCGGGCTCGGCCGCAATCTTTTCCTTGGCCAGCACTGCAGCCAAATGCTCCTGTACTGTTTGGGGCGCCATTGGTCGCAGATTGAACTGCAAGCAGCGCGACAGCACAGTGGGCGGCACCTTCTGCGGGTCGGTCGTGGCGAGCACGAACTTGAGGTACTCGGGCGGCTCTTCGAGCGTCTTCAGCATCGCGTTGAAGGCGGTGGTCGAGAGCATGTGCACTTCGTCGATCATGTAGACCTTGAAGCGCCCGAGCACCGGTTTGTAGACAGCCTGGTCGAGCAGTTGCGAGATTTCTTCGACGCCCCGATTCGAAGCCGCATCGAGCTCTACGTAGTCGATGAAGCGGCCGCTGTCGATGTCGCGGCAGGCGGAGCAGCTGCCGCAGGGGTGGGCCGTGATGCCGCCTTGCCCGTCGGGGCCGGTGCAGTTGAGCGACTTGGCAAGGATGCGCGAGATGGTCGTCTTGCCCACGCCGCGCGTTCCGGTGAACAGATAAGCGTGATGCAGGCGCTGCTGGGTGAGCGCGTTAGATAGCGCCTGGACCACGTGCTCCTGCCCGACGAGTGCTTCGAAATTGGGGGGCCGGTACTTGCGGGCCAGAACGACGTAAGACATCGAATCATTCTACGGGGGCGACCGCACCAAGCCACCCCGGCGAGCGCACGGCGCAGTGCGCTGCAACGGCCTGGTCCCCTGTACCGGATAATTCCCTTTCTCCAGTGAAGCAGCACACGATGATCCCCACCGACGCCCCCATCGCCCACAGCGCCACGCTCAGCTACGAGCAGGCCGGTGTCAACTACGACCTGATCGACCCGCTCAAGGTCACTGCACAGCGCGCTGCCGCCGCAACCGCGGTGCATCTGGCCAAGCACGGATTCAGCGAAGTCGCGGCCTCTCGGGGCGAGTCGGCCTACGTGGTCGACGTGGGCCCGTTCTACATCGCCAGCATCGTTGAGTGTCTGGGCTCGAAAGCGCTGGTCGCCGACGAGATGCACACACTCACGGGCAAGAGCGACTACGACAGCATTGCCCAAGACACCATAGCGATGGCGATCAACGACCTGATCACCGTCGGCGCAACGCCCTTGGTGGTGCAGGCCTACTGGGCCGCCGGCGGCTCCGACTGGTTTGCCGACGCGCAGCGCGCCCACGCGCTCGTGGCCGGCTGGAAACGCGCCTGCGACGCCTGCCACGTGGCCTGGGGCGGCGGCGAAACTCCGGCGCTCGCCGGCATCGTGGCCGAAGGCCGAATCGACCTTGCCGCTTCGTGCACCGGTCTCATCAACCCGAAAGAGCGCCTGTCGGTCGGCGACAAGCTCGCCCCTGGCGACGTGATCGTGCTGCTCGCGTCAAGCGGCATTCACGCCAACGGCCTGAGTCTCGCGCGCAAGCTTGTCGAGCGGCTGCCGCTTGGATACCTCACGCCGGTGGGTGATCCAAAAAATCCCGGCATGACGTACGGCGAAGCGCTGCTCGCGCCGACCATGCTTTATTCGCCCGTCACCGAAGCGCTCTACAAGGCCGGGATCACGCCGCACTACTGCGCCAACATCACCGGCCACGGTTGGCGCAAGTTGCTGCGCCATCGAGCCGAGCACGGCTATCACATACACACCGTGCCCGACGTTCCGCCGGTGCTGAAATTCATTCAGCATCACGCCCATCAAGACGACCGCGAGGCCTACAGCACCTTCAACATGGGCGCTGGGTTTGCGATCTTCGTGCCCGCCACTGATGCCCAGCGCACGGTCGAGGTGGCCCAGGCACAAGGCATCAAGGCCTGGGTGGCCGGCGAGGTGCGTGTCGGTCAGAAGCAGCTCGTGATCGAACCACTGAACGTGAGCTTCGGCAGCGACGATCTTCAACTGCGCTGACCCCGCCCCGATGCTGCACAGGCTGATCGGAGCCTTGCTGATCGCCGCACTCGGCGGCTGCGCAGGCGTGTTGCCTCAGGTCGAGCGTACGCCCTCTAACGTGTGGCCCGGTTCACCCGACGCGCCCCTCGTCATGATCGCGCATGACGCCGGCCTGGCGGCCAACACGAGCGGTGTGTGGCCGCTGCCGCAGGCCAGCTTCGCACTCGACGCACGGTTGGCGATGATCCAGGCCGCCACGCGTTCGATCGATCTACAGGCCTACCTGATCGCCGCCGACTCCACTGGCCACGTGCTACTTCGGGCGCTGCGCGATGCCGCCCTGCGCGGCGTGCGCGTGCGGGTGCTGGTCGATGACCTCTACACCACCGACACGGACACACTGCTGCTCGGCTTGGCCGCACACCCGAACATAGAGCTGCGCCTGTTCAACCCGTTCGTGAGTGGGCGCGACTCTTCGCTGGGCCGGCTTGTTGCGCTGGCGGGCGACTTCAAGCGTTTGAACCACCGCATGCACAACAAGCTCTTCATCGCCGACGGCGCGGTCGCGGTGGTGGGCGGGCGCAATCTTGCAGACGAGTACTTTTTACGAGGCAAGCAGGGCAACTTCATCGACTTCGACTTGCTCGTCACCGGCGCGGTGCTGCCGCAATTGAGCCACTGGTTCGACCTTTACTGGAACAGCCCGCAGGTCTACCCCGCGCTCGACATCGTTCGCGCCGTTGGGCCACCGCCTGCCGCCGCCGAGGAACTGCGTGCAGCGTTCGAGCGCAGCACGTTGGCCGACCAGCCCCAGCCGGCACCGAGCGGGACCGACCTCTTCGGGGCTCCGCCCTTCAGCACCGCACTGGCCGAGCGGCGCTTCCACTGGCTCAGCACCGCGGCCATGGCATTCGCCGATTCGCCCCGAAAAATCGAGCCCGAGAACTACAGCATTCCGATCAACGACACGTTGACACACCGCTTCCTGAACTTGGTGGGCGAGGCTCACCACGAGGTGCTGCTGATGTCGCCCTACTTCATCCCAGGCCCCGAAGCGCTAGAACAGATTCAGGCCTTGCGCGCCGCTGGGGTCGGTGTGCGCGTGGTCACGAACTCGCTGGCGGCCAGCGACGAGCCGCTGGTGAGCATCGGCCTTGCACGTCACCAGACGAGGCTGCTGGAATTGGGTGTGGACCTTTACGAAATGAGTTCAACACGACTGAAGCTCGACCACACTTTGCGACGCCTGCTCGGGGCATCGACCGGGCGGCTGCACGCGAAGCTGGGTTTTCTGGACCGCAAGACCGTGCTCGTTGGCTCAATGAACCTGGACCCGCGCTCCGACAAGATCAACACCGAGATCGGCATGGTGGTGCACAGCGCGGAACTGGCCAGCATGATCCTCGGTGCTTTCCGGGTCGATGAACTCACCGGGGTCTATCGGGTCAAGTTGCGCCCCGACGGCGCGGGCGTGCGCTGGACCGCCGCCGACGCCGACAGAACGGAAGAGCTCGACATCGACCCCGACACCAGCCTCTGGCAGCGCGTGCGGCTGATGCTGATGTCGTGGTTCATTCCCGAAAGTCAGCTCTGAAGAGACCCTGTGCACGAGGGGACAGCGCGCTCGCCTAGAATCGCCGCTGACGGGCCTCCCCGCATGGAAGCGCGGCCAACCGGGTCAGGTCGGGAACGAAGCAGCCCCAACCGTTGTGACCAGTGCCGGGGTCAGGCTCGTCACCCTCCTCTCCCACCTTCTCCGATCCTCGCGTCTGGGTCGTTGGCTTCAAGCTGACTGCTTGAACGCCATCACCGCCTGGTTGCGCAAGGTGCGCAACAGCGACAACTCTTTCTCGCCGAGTTCGATGCCGCCCGGCGTCGCCTTGTCGGCGTAAATCAACGCAAACGGCGCGCCTTTCATCAGCATTGGCAGCAGCAGGAAGGCTGGCGCGTTGACACGCTCGCGGTACCACGCCGGCAGGCGTCCGGCAATGTTTGCGACCGTGGCGTCTGTGATCAGCGTGTCGGCGCCTTTCACGCACACGGCGGTGAAGAGGTCGGCGCCCGCCTTGAGCGGCACCTTGAAGCTCGCCGCCACGGCTTCGGCCCCCTCGCCCAGGCCAAATCGGCCGGTGAGCGCATCGAGCTTGGCGTCGCGCAGGCAGAACACGATGCGCCGAAAGCCTAGAGCGCGGAACATGGTCTCCAAAATCATGCGCAACACGTCGTTGAGTTTGAAGTCTTCGACCATCGTGTTGGTGATGTCGTGGATGCCCGCGGCCAGCACGTCGGCGGCATTGGCGAGCGTCGGTGCGTCGTGCTGCTGGACCATGGTGCGCGTGACCTGCAGCGTATGCGGCGTCAGCGAATCGGGCAGCGGCTCGCGCACGGTGGCCACCTCGGTTTGCTTGCCCGGCGCCGCGAAGAGGCGCCGGGCTTGCGACTGCGGCCCCACCTGCAGGTTCATCGCCTGCGCCATGTCGGTCAACCGGGTGCGCGCCGCTTCGGTGGCCGCTTCGATGCGCGCCGCAGGCACGCCAAGCGTGCGCGCGAACCGCTTGGCCACCTCAACAAGGCGGCCCTTGACCTGTTCGGGCTCGGCGCGCAGCACGGTGTCGGCGATCTGGTTGGCTGCAAACGTGAGCCAGCGCAGGCGCTCGCCTGCATCTTGCGGCTCGCGTGTTGGCGGGTCGCCGCGCGGCGCGCGCATGCAGAGTTGCAAGGTGTCGGGCAAACCCCAAGACTTGGCCACGCCGAGGCCCAGCGCCTCAAAGCTCAGGCCGAGCACGCTCAGCGACGCCGCTTGTTCGCTCGGCGCCGTGCCGCCTTTGGCCGCATCTCCTGCGGCAACGATGCCGCGCACCTGGCGAGCTTCTTCGGCGAAGTAGTACTCGGTCAGCAGGCGGCCGAGGTTTTGGAACATCGCGCCGATGAAGGCTTCTTCGTTCTCGCGCGCCGCGCCGCCGAGCTCACTCGCAAGCATGCCGGCCATCAGCGCTCGCAGGAACTCTTCTTTCAACTGGTTGGCGTGCGCCTTGTCTTGCATGTGCTCGACCAGCACCAGGCTCGTGGCCAGGTTGCGAATACCGGCGAAACCGATCAGCGCCACAGCGCGCGAGACCGTGCTCACGCTGCCACCCGCGCTCGAGAAGTGCGCGGTATTGACGAGCCTGAGCAACTTGTTTGTGAGCGCCACGTCTTTCAGAATTTCGCTGGCCAGATTGCCGACGCTCTGGTTCTCAGAATTGGCAACGCGCTGGATGCGCGCGACCGAGTCAGACAACGCGGGGAAGTCGCTCTTGTGGCGCATGCGGCGCAGTAAAAAGTCGAGCGTGGCGTTGCCTGCGCTGCCAGCGCCCGCGCCAGATGCAGCCGCGCCTTGTTCCTGAGGTGCCGGGGCAAGCCAGGCCCGCAGCGCGTCACGAAAGGCTGCCGCACTTGGCCAGCGCCGCGCCGGATCACGCTCAATTGCGCGGCGCAGGGTGGCGCGCAAGGTGTCGTCGACTTCCGACGACAAACTTTCGGGCAGTTTCAGGTCGGTACTGGACACGAAGTCCATGGCTCGGTAAGGGTCGCGTTCGGCCACCAACCGCGTGCCACTGAGCAATTCGACCAGAACCAGGCCGGCCGAGAACACGTCCATGGTTTGCGTCGGTAGACCGCCTTGCGTCGCCTCAGGCGACATGTAGCCGGGCGTGCCGACGATCTGATTGAGGTTGCCTGGGTCATTGATTCGCGCGGCAATGCCAAAGTCCATGACACGCGCACGCCCTGCCTCGTCGACGAGGATGTTCGATGGCTTCAGGTCGCGGTGCACCACGCCCGCGGCGTGCGCGGCGTGCAAGGCGTCGAGAACGCCCAGCATCATCACAACCGCCTCCGTGGCGGGCAACGCGCCGCGTGACTTGAGGTGCTGTGCAAGCGTCGGGCCCGGCACATATTCGAAGACGAGGTAAGGCTGCTGCTGGTGCAAATCCGCCTCGAACACCGGCACGATGTTCGGGTGCGTGAGCCGGCTCACGCTGCGTGCTTCCTGCAGCCACTGGTTCACGGCAGCCGGGTCGGCAGCCTCGTCGGCACGCATCAGCTTGACCGCCACTTCCCGTTCAAGACGGGCGTCAAAGCCAAGCCACACGGTGGCCTGCGCGCCTTCGCCAAGCACCCGTTGCAGTTCAAAGCGACCGAGTTTCATTCTGAGGCGGGCGAAGGTTCGGTGGTCATTGGTATCGCAGGGCCTTCAGGGTTCGAGGCTGACGCCGGCAGTTCGTCGGTCAGGGTGTCACCGCGCTTGGGTGGCGGCAGCGGCGTGCCGCGACGAATGGATTCGCGCGCGGCCTGCAGCGCATCGGCCACGTCGCGTGCGTTGATGCCAAGGGCGCGTGCGTAGCGCTGCGCAACCTGGCCAATCGCGGCCACAACTCGCGGGCCGCTGAGCATGCTGATGGCGTCGACGGCGTCGTTCGCCAGGCTCGCGGTCAAGCGCAGCACGTCGGCGTCGTTGTCGGGCTTGCGTACCGACGCTTCATGCGGCAGGCGGCGCGCGATGTGCATCACGTCTTCGCCCAGGCCCCATTGGCGCGCCACGACGGCGCCCAGCGATTCGATGTCGACGCCGAGCACAGCGAACGCCGCCACTTCCTGGCTCAGCCCCGGTTGTTCGGGCGTGCCGGCCGCGCGGTCGGCGGGGCTCGGCGTCATCAGTTGCTGGATCTGTTCGGCTTCGTCTGCGAAGTGATAACGAAGCATCAGTCGGCCCAGGTTCTGCAACACGGTGATCAGGAAAACCACCTGCGCGTCGTAACCGGCCGGTCGCAGTGCCTGCGCCGTGTGGCCGGCCAGGCGCACGTGGTCGAGCGTGGTCTGCAAGGCCGCGGCATGTGGCTCCGAGAGCGGCCCAGGCCAAGCGCGCAAGGTGTTGGCCGCGAGTCGCACACCGTTCACGCCGATCAGCGAAATGATGCGGCGCAAGGTGAGCACCGGGCCGTTGCCCTGAATCTGGGTTCCTTGCACCTTGGCAGAGTTGAGTGTGCGCAGCAGCTCGAAGCTGAGCGCTATGTCTTCGAGCACCTGGTCAGCGATCTCGTCGGTGCGCTGGCTCTCCAGGCTGGTGACGCGGGCCACACGCGCCGCCAGCCCAGGCAACGCCGGCAGGTGACCGACCCGGCCGATCCGGTCGAGCAAGAACGCCAGCGGGCCGCCGCCGTCGTCGGTCTGGGCATCGAGCCAACCGCCCAAGGCGCCAAGCAAGGTGCGCGCGCTCTGGTAACGCAGCCTTTCCTGGCCAGCGGTGCAACGGTTGGCAATGGCGCGCAAGGCCTCAGGAACCGGCAGCGGCGTGGTCCACGGCAGCCGCACAAGCTCGCGCCCCATCGGGGGCATGCGCTGAATGACGATCGCTGTATCGGGCTGGTCGAGCACAGGCTGGCCCGTCAGCAGGTGGTGCAGCATCACGCCACAGGCCAGCAGGTCGCGGCTGGCGGCGGCGCGGAGTTCGCGCAGCATGCTGGGGTCCATCGCCATACCGCGGTCGTTGGCCCGGTTGCGCGGCACGTCAAACGGGGTTTCCGTCACTTCGCAGGCGGCCGCCAGCGCCATCAGACAGGCGCCGCCGCGGTCATTGATGAGCACGCTGTGGAGTTGCGGGTCCAGGTGAGCAACGCCGGCCTCATGGGCGAACGCCAGGCCTTGCAACACGTCGCGCAGCCAGCCCACCACTTCGGCCGGTTGCGGGCCGGGGTGAGCAGCGAACCACTCGCCGAGGGTGACGCCGTGGTTGCGCTCGACGGCGATGAAAGGCCAGTGGTCTTGCAGCCCGACTTCGCTCGCCGGAGCAAGGTTCGGGTGATTGAGCCGCGCGGCCAGGCGCGCGGTTCGTTGCCAGAGGTCGAGCGCATACGCATCGGCAGGTTGCACCCGAGGCATCGTCAGCATCACTTCGCGGCCGGCACGAGGGTCAAAAGCCAGCCACGCCATCGTGGCTGCGCTCTTGGCCAGCAATTGGCGCAACTCGAAGCGTCCAAACCACCGGGTCGGCTTCGAAGGGGGGGCAGGTGAGGCTTGAGCGACCATCGTGTGGGGCGTGTAGTGCCACGATTGGAACGCAGCCCGAAACCGCCAAACCGCCGATCAGCCGCTACAACACCGGCCAATTGTGGGCTTGGTGAAGCGGCCGCTGACTTGCGCCTCAGGTGCCGCCAGGCTCGACTTCGACAACCTTGCCCGCACCGGTCACAAAGGCGCAGCGCACCACCGCGCTGGCCTGCGCTGCCAGCACCGCGGCACGGTAGCGCAGCAGCTGCTCGCGGTACTCGCCAAGAGCCTGCGGCGCGTGCTGGAGCTTGTAGTCGAGCACCCACCAGACCGGCCCCTCGGTTTCGTCAAGCAAAACGAGCCGGTCGATGCGAAAGGGCTCGCCAGCCGCGCTCACCGACACCTCGTTGCCGGCCCAGCGCAAGTCCGGGCCGCGGAAGAAGCGTGCGCAAGCCGGGCTGTGCAAGATGGAGCCGGCCAGGCGTGCCACCTCGCTGGCGTCACTGCCGAACTCAATTGCGGCGGCTTGCGCGAGATGATCGAGGTCAACGTGCTGCGGGGCAACCCGCGGGCTGGCCCATTCCAGCACGCGGTGCACGGCCTTGCCCAACCGCGTGGCGGTGGTCTCGGCTTCGCGCGGCGCTGACAGGGAGGTGGGGGCAAGGGTCGGCTCCTGCCGCGCCGCAACCGCGCCGTGCCAGACCGGCGGCCTGCGCAAGCGCGCCAGCGCCACCGCCGGCACCGGAGTCGCCACCTCCTCCGGCGCACTCGGCCATGGATTGACCCAGGGTTCGACGCGCTGCCACCAAGACGCGCTGGCCGCCGGCGCGTGCGGCTGGGTCGCGCTGAAAACGAGTTGCTCTTTGGCGCGCGACATGGCCACGTACAGGCCGTTGAGTTCTTCGCGCTCGCGCGCCGCGCTTTCCTCGGCCAGCAGCGCCACCAGCAACGGCGGGCAAGCAGCTTCCGAATACACGAAGGCGCAGGCGCGCGGCTGCGCGGCCTCAATTGGCCAGTCGACCAGCAGCGTGGCGTTTTCGGCCTTCTTGTTTTCTGGGTCAGCGTCCATCACGAAGACAACACGTGATTCCAGGCCCTTGGCGCCGTGCACAGTGAGCAGTTGAACCACGTCGGGCTGGGCCGGCGCAGCCACCTTGATGGCGCGGCGCTTGAGCGCGCGCACGAAGTTATAGGGTGTGGCGTAGCGCCCGCCATCAAGCAGCAGCGCCTGGCCCAGCACCGCCGATATCGTTTCAAGCGCGGCCACGCGTTGTTCGGCCGGCACGGTAGCAATCACCCGTTCGCGCACCTCGCCCTCGGCCACGATGCGGTCGAGCAGGTCGTGCGGCGGCAGCGTTTGCGCGGCAAGCACCCAGCGCTTCAACAGCGTGCGCGCGCGCGCAAGTGCCGGTGACGCGGCTTCAAGCTCAAACAGCGCCCTCCACCAGTCGCCGTCCACTGCCTGCTGAGCAATCGCCACCAGGTCGTCGTTGCTCGCGCCGAACACAGGGCTGCGCAAAGCCTGGGCGAGCGACAGCCGGTGTTGCGGCGCCACGAGGCAGTCGAGCAAGGCCACAAGGTCTTGCGCTTCTGGCGCGCTCATCAGCTCGAAGCCTTCAGCCGCAGCGTGTGGCACGTGCAAAGTGCGCAACGCGTTGGCCACGAGCCTGAGCGACTGGCGCTTGCGGCTCAGCACGAAGATGTCAGCCGGCCGCACCTGCTGGTCGGTCACGAGCGTGTGAATTGCCTTGGCGACGAGCGCTGCCTCTTGCTCGCGAAGCAAATCATCGGGCTCGTGGCGCGCAACGGTGAGCGTGTCACGCCATTCGGCGGCGGCAGGGAGCTTCGCCGCCTGGGGCGGACGCATCACACGGGGCAGCGCGAACACGTCTGCGCCGGTTGTCGTGCCCAGCTCGGTGGTGTGCTCGCGAAAGCCGCTGAAGGCGCCAGCCTGACTCGCGCTTTCGAACACGGCATTCAGCACCTTCAGAACCTCGGGCGCGTTTCGCCGGGTGTGGTCGCAGGCCAGCATCACACCGCCCAGCGCGTCGACCACAAAGCCGCTTGCCGCCACGAACACGCGCGGTTCGGCACGCCGGAACCGGTAGATGCTCTGCTTCGGATCGCCGACGATAAACACGCTCGGTGCACGCTGCCCGCTGGCGCCGCCACCGGCACCGGCATAGGCCGAGAGCCAGGCGTGCAGCGCGTGCCATTGCAGCGGGCTCGTGTCTTGGAACTCGTCAATCAACACGTGGCGAATTCGCGCGTCTAGCCGTTCCTGCACCCAGGCCGCGAGCGTGGCGTCGCGCAGCAGGGCGAGGCCGCAGGCTTCTAAGTCAGACATGTCGGCCAAGCCACGCGAGCGCTTGTAGGCAGCGAACTCGGCCAGCAAAACGCGAGACAAGCGCATCATGCGCAGGTGCTCTTCGTGCGCTTCTTGCTGCCGAATTTGCCGCTCGATGTCTTCGAGCGCCCCCTGGACCGAAGCGAGCGCTGCCACGGTGCCGAGCTTGCGCGGCTCGCCCTTGGCGGTGAAGAGTGCTGTCCACAAGGCCTTGAACATCGCCAACGCGTCGGGCTCGATCAACGCTTTGTCGATGCCGCGGACGGCTTCCTTCGGCCGCGCGCCGCCCTGGCCCAACGCCACCATCAACTCGCGCAGCGACTCACGCCACGCCAGCGTTTGCACTGCCCGTGCTGGGTGTGGCGAACCGGGACCACCAGGCGCGGCAACGCTGCTTTCGAGCACGCCAGCCGCGTCTGCAAGCTCAAGCTCCACACGCTTTGCCCAGGCCGCTTCGAACCACTTTCGCGACTGGCTGCGGCCGCGCTGCTCAACAAGCTCCTGGTGGTCACGCACCAGCTCGGGGTCACGAAGAATGGCTGCGTGAAATCGGCGGAACACCTCGGCACGATGGTCCTCGATGTCTTCGATCAGCTCCATGTCGGGCTGCAGCCCGAGCTCAGTCAGAAGTTCCAGCGGCGCGGCGCGAAGCAATTGGGAAAACCAGGCGTGGAAGGTGCGGATCTCAACCGGCCGGCCGCCCGCCAGCAAGCGCTCATACAGGCCAGCCAGCTCGGGCGCAAAGGCTTCGGCCCTGGCCAATGGCAAGCCACGCTCGACAAGCGCCTGCACGCGCAGCTCGTGCGCGGTGCCAGGCGCGGCGAATTCGCGCAGCCACTCGTCCAGGCGTTGGCGCATTTCGCCGGCAGCCTTGCGGGTGAAAGTGATCGCGAGGATCTCGTGCGGCTGCGCGCCTTCGAGCAGGGCCCGCAGCATGCGCGAGACGAGCATCCAGGTCTTGCCGGCGCCTGCGCAGGCTTCAACGACGACGCTGCGCTGCGGGTCGCAGGCCAGCGCGTAAAACGCAGAGCGCGCCACCGGCTTGCCGCCGGCCTGGTAGGCCGCAGCGCTGGCGCCGCTCATGCGTCAGCCCCGGAAAGCGACCACTGGTCGCGGCGGCATATGCCGCGCGCAGCACAGAACTCGCAGGTTGCGCCTTCACCCAGCGCCGGCAACCCGGCGCCGGCGCGCACGCGCGAAAGGTCGTGCGCCAAGCCCTGCACCAACGCCACCGCACTGGTTTCAACGTGCTTGTGCTCGACCTCGCCGATGCCGCTCGTGCCGTCGACCGCAAGGTAAATCGCGCTGAGCGGCAACGTGGTCTGCGTACGGGCCAGCGCGGCATAGAAAGCCAGCTGCGTGTCTTCGAGCGGCTCGATGACCTTCTCGCGAAGGCCGCTGACATGGCCTGTTTTGTAGTCGATGAGTTGCTGCACTTCGGCGCCTTCAGCCAGCACCACATCAACCCGATCAATGACGCCGTGCAGCACCATGCCGTCGAGCTCGGGTGGCGACATAGCGATTTCGGTTTCACCGCTCAGCCAGCTTGCCCCATGTGCCTCACGCTCGTGCAGCCAGGCCACGTAGCGGGGCGCGAAGGCTGCAAACGACGCGGCGAACGGCAGGAACTCTGCCTCGTCGAGCCCTTGCGCGATTTGACCGGCGCGGGCCAAGGCGCGCAGTTGCGCCAGATCGTCATCCGGCTCGGCGGGCACACGGCGGTCTCGATGAAAGTGGTGCAAAACGCGGTGCAGCCAGGTGCCGTAGTCACGCTTCTCGACCTCGGATTCGAGCTCGTCTTCTTCGCGCAGGCGCAGCAGGTAGAGCGCAAAAAAACGGTACGGACAGGCGCGCAAGGCCTCGCAGGCGCTGGCTGACAAACGCCCTGGAAGCAGGCCAGCTGCGACCGGCGCGCTGCGAAGCATCGGGGTCGCGTCGATCTCGAGATCATGACCCGGGTCTTGCCACGGCGCGAGCGAACGGCCGGAGTGCGCGAGAGTCAGGGCCAAGCGCTCAAGCAGCGGGCTCGCAGCCAGCGGTTCGGTGCCGTCAGCGCGGCGCCGCAAAAAGGTGATGCGCGGTGTGCGCAAGGCGTGCCCGAACGCCGTCAGCTCTGCGCTGCGGCACTGCGCTGCGCCGGGCAGGCCGAGCGCAAGCATCTGCGCTTCGTTGAGCAGCGCGTGTGGCGAAGCGCGGGCGCCGAGCTGCTTGTTGTCGGCCCCCGGAAACACGGTCGCAGCGAAGGGCCGCAGCATCGCGCGCGCCAAAGGCACGATGGCGACCTGCGCGCCCGTGCCCGCCGCAGGCAGAAAGGTTTCATGCTCAAGCACGCGGTCGACCCAGGCGATGAACTCGTCGAACTGCAAGGCGAACGACGCAGCAGTTGCGACCCACACGCTCCCGCCCGAACCCGCCGCGTCGAGCCGCAGCGCTACCAGCACTTGGCGGCCGGCTTCGTCGGCCACCAGTAAAGGCATGGCGCCGCAGCGTTGCAGAGCCGCGGCGAGCATGCTCAACCAGGCGTGCAACGGCTGACGGCCGGGTAGCCCGAAGTCACGCAGCACCGCACTCGCCGCGGCTCGAAGTTGCGCCGCCGCTCCTGCGAGCTCGGCTCGGCCAAGCGCTACGAGGCTCGTCACCCGCTGCTTTCGGCAAGCCGATTCGAGGGCAGCGAGCGCCGCCCCTTGGCCAGGCGCCGACCACGTGGTGCCGGACCGAAACCAGTCGAACAACGCATCAATGCGTGCGCCGGAACGAGCCGCGACGAGCAACGCCATAACCTGTGCGGCCGCGCGAGTGGTCGAAAGTTTCCAGCCGGTTTCGTCGATCACGCCGACCCGCTCGCGTTCAAGCAAGGCGCGCACGCGACGTACGAGCACGCGGTCTTGCGCGACCAGTGCCACCGGCTGTTCGCCGCGGCACAAATGCGCCAGCACCGTGGCCGCCGCGCAGGCGGCTTCGTCTTCAAAACTGTCGCAGACGGCGAGTTCAGGCCGCGCTTCGTTGCCGAGCAGGCTGAACGGACGGTCGTCGGGCGCGTCGCAATCGATCAGCAAAGCCGACTCCGGCGCTCCGCTGAGCAGGGACGCGCACAGCGCGTCAGGGCCACCGGCTTGCACCACGATCCAGGCCGAGGGCCGCAGGGTGAACAAACGATCCGTGGCTGGCGCCGCGGCAAGACTGGCCCATTCGAGCGCCACACGTGCCAGCAGCCGCGCAGTGGCACCGGGCCCGGCCACCGGTGCCAGCAGCTCCCTGGCACGCGCCCAATGGGCCGGCCGTTCGGCCGGAGCCACAGCGGCCGCAGCGCGCGCTATCTCGATGCTCGCCGCCACCACCTGGTCGACCGCCTGCTGGAAACCTCGCGCGTCACGGCTGGCCCAAGCCGCGCCCCAGGATTGCGAGCGCATCATCTGCGCGGCCGTCAGCATATCGACTGCTGCGTCATGGGTGATCTGGCCACGCTCCGCCGGCGCTTGGGGTCCGAGGCTCGCTGCAAGCGTGCGAGTCGTTTCAATACGCGGGCCCCACCCGCCGGCCTGCGCGAAGGCATTTCGCGCCAGCGGCAGCAACTGCGCGAACGGCAGCAAGACCACCGCGTCGCGCAAAGTCACCGAACGCGAACGCGCCCATTCGCTGGCCTGCCGGGCCACCGCCGGCCAGGGATCCGAGCCGACCTCGCTGCTTTCAAGAGCCACGCGGGCTATGGTCGCCATAAAGAATCAAGGTGGCGTCGCAGGCCATGGTGGTTGGGGCTTTGTGTCAGAATCATTGTGCCTTGCCACCAACTTTATGCGGTGCTTGCCTAAGGACAAACAATGAGCAGTGAACTGATCAAACACACTTCCGACGCGTCGTTCGAAGCCGATGTACTGAAGGCCGACAAACCCGTGCTCGTGGACTATTGGGCTGAATGGTGCGGCCCGTGCAAAATGATTGCTCCGATCCTCGACGAAGTCTCGAAAGACTACGATGGTCGTTTGAAGATCGCCAAGATGAATGTCGATGAAAATCGCGACGTGCCGGCGAAGTTTGGTATTCGCGGCATTCCAACGCTAATGCTCTTCAAAGACGGGCAGCTCGCCGCAACCAAAGTCGGCGCACTCTCGAAAGCTCAGCTGACCGCATTCCTCGACGGTCACCTATAATCCGCTCAAAATGCGGTAGGAACCGGCACTTATCCAGTCGCCGGTTTTCGCAGGGGATTTCCCCCGCCGCACGACACGGGCCGCTGAACCAGCCTAGCAGTGTCAAAGCTCAATCCCGCAACGCGCCTTTTCGGCATTCCACTTCTTGCTCGTCGCGCGCTGCGCTTTCCCATATTCGGCCATTCGCGTTCCCGGCCGATCTTCAGGCTGACCCCGCGCCACGTCGGGCCTCCAGCACTCACCAAGGGTGTTTGCCCATGCATCTATCAGAACTCAAGCTGATCCACGTCTCCGAGCTCATAACAATGGGCGAGGGCCTCGAGATCGAGAACGTTGCCCGCATGCGCAAGCAGGAGCTGATGTTCGCGATCATGAAGAAGCGCGCCAAGGCTGGCGAGCAGGTGTTCGGCGACGGCGTACTCGAGGTACTGCCCGACGGATTCGGCTTCCTGCGTTCGCCAGACGCGAGCTACATGGCTTCGACCGACGACATCTACCTCAGCCCCAGCCAGATCCGGCGGTTTAATCTGCACACCGGTGACGCGATCGAAGGTGAAGTTCGCGTCCCGAAAGACGGCGAGCGATATTTCGCGTTGGTCAAGGTTGATCGCGTCAACGGCGTAGCCCCCGAAGAGAGCAAGCACAAGGTGATGTTCGAGAACCTGACGCCCTTGTTTCCCAAGGAGCAGTTCAAGCTCGAGCGCGAGATCAAGAGCGACGAGAACATCACCAGCCGCATCATCGACCTGGTCGCACCGATCGGCAAGGGCCAGCGCGCCCTGCTGGTCGCGCAGCCCAAAACCGGCAAGACAGTGATGATGCAGCAGCTGGCGCATGCGCTAGTCGCCAACCATCCCGAGGTTTACCTGATCGTGCTGCTGGTCGACGAGCGGCCTGAGGAGGTAACCGAGATGGTCCGTACGGTGCGCGGCGAGGTCATCAGCTCGACCTTCGACGAGCCAGCGGCGCGCCACGTACAGGTGGCCGAAATGGTGATCGAGCGCGCCAAGCGCCTCGTCGAAATGAAGAAGGACGTTGTGATCCTGCTCGACTCGATCACGCGGCTGGCTCGTGCCTACAACAACGTGTTGCCGTCCAGCGGCAAAGTGCTCACCGGCGGTATGGACTCGAACGCGCTGCAGCGCCCAAAGCGTTTTTTCGGCGCAGCACGCAACGTCGAGGAAGGTGGCTCGCTGACAATCATCGGCACCGCACTGATTGACACCGGCAGCCGCATGGACGAAGTGATATACGAGGAGTTCAAGGGGACTGGCAACTGCGAAATCCACTTGGATCGCCGTATGGCCGAGAAGCGCGTGTACCCATCGATCCTGATCAACAAAAGTGGCACGCGGCGCGAAGAGCTGCTGCTGCAGCCAGAGATCCTGCAAAAGACATGGATCCTGCGCAAGTTGTTGTACCCGATGGACGAGATCGAGGCGATGGAGTTCATCCTGGACAAAATGAAATCGACAAAGAACAACCACGACTTCTTCGACATGATGCGTCGCGGCGGCTAGTGCGGCACCAGCACGCTATAATCCTAGGTTTTCCGCTTGACGGAAAGTGCACCGAATGGTTCGGTGTGGCTCCCGCAAAACATTAGCGCTGAGGCTCCAATGAAAGAAGGCATTCACCCCACCTACCGCGAAGTATGTTTCGTGGACCTGTCTAACGGATTTCGGTTCGTGACCCGCTCATGCGCCACGAGCAAGGAAACGGTCAAGATGGACGACGGCCGCGAGCTGCCGCTCTTCAAGCTGGAAACTACCAGTGAATCGCATCCGTTCTACACCGGCACGCAAAAGAGCGTCGACTCGCTGGGTGGTCGTGTCGAGAAGTTCCGCAACAAGTTCGCGCACCTGAGCGCAAAAAAATAACACCCAGTTCCTTGCGAGGAAAAAGGCAGCCGAGGCTGCCTTTTTTGTTGACCACTGGCTGCCACCCCGGCCCGCGCGAATTGCTGCATCATTCGCCGCTGATTCATGGGCCTTGCGTTGAACTCTCCGAACCCTGCCCTCGTCACTCACCGCGCCGCGCAGCCGATACCTCGTCTCGCCTTGCTGCTGTTCTGCGTCGCCTACGTGCTGCCCGGCCTGTTTGGTCGCGACCCGTGGAAGAGTGCCGACATCACCGCGTTCGGCTACATGGCGGGTATTGCCTCCGGCAGCACGCCGTGGCTCGCGCCTACCGTTGGCGGCTTGTCGGCCGATGCTGCACTGCTCCCGTACTGGCTAGGCGCCTCCTTCATAAAACTGCTATCGCCCTGGGTCGAACCGGCCGCAGCCGCACGCATTCCTTTTGCGCTGCTGCTCGTCGCCGTGCTGGTGCTGACCTGGTACGCCGCTTACCACCTGGCTCGCACCGAGGCAGCCCAGCCGCTACCCTTCGCATTCGGCGGCGAAGCCAGCCCGACCGATTACGCGCGGGCCATTGCCGATGGGGCGCTGCTGGCGCTGATCGCGTCTCTCGGCCTGCTCCAGCTTGGACACGAAACCACACCTGAGTTGGCGCAATTGGCAAGCGTGGCGCTGTTCGTTTATGCCCTGGCGGCGAGCCCGTTCCGCAGCCTTCAAGCACAGCTAGCCGCACTGGTGGCGCTGCCCGCGCTGGCGGCGAGCGGTGCGCCGAGCATCGCTCTGGCGCTGGGCGTCGTCGGCGCGGTGATCTGCCAACATTCGAGCTACGAGACAGCGCGACATTTCGTGCGCTGGATCGTGGCGAGCCTCTTGCTGGCGCTGGTCGTGGCCACCGCGCTCGGCGCCTGGGCATGGCGGGTCGGTGCAACCGACGTGACACCGGAACGCGTATGGGAGCTGCTGCGCCTGCTCGTATGGTTCACCTGGCCAGCCTGGCCGCTCGCACTGTGGACGATCTGGCGCTGGCGAGGCCAGCTCTCCGACCGCCACATCGCGATTCCACTCGCCTGTGGTGGCGTCGCCTTGTTCGCCTGCCTGACGATAGGCGGCTCTGATCGCGCTCTGATGCTCGCGCTGCCGCCGCTGGCCCTGCTCGCTGCCTTTGCGTTGCCCACACTGCAACGCAGCACGGCGGCGGCCATCGACTGGTTTTCGGTCTTTTTCTTCAGCGTCGGCGGCATTGTCATCTGGGTTGTCTACGCGTCGATCCAGACCGGCGTTCCGCGCCAGCCAGCACTCAACATTGCCCGCCTAGCTCCCGGTTATGCGCGGAGCTTCTCAATGCTGGCTCTGGCTATGGCAATGCTCGGCACGCTGGCCTGGTTGTGGTTAGTGAAGTGGCGCACCGGACGCAGCCGTCACCCGCTGTGGAAGAGCCTCGTCTTGCCCGCCAGTGGAGTGGCCTTGTGCTGGCTGTTGATGATGACGCTGCTGCTGCCGCCGCTCAATCAGGCACGCGGTTACCGCTCGCTGGTGCAGCGCATTGCACAACAGGTGCCGCGCGGCGCCTGCATCGCCGCTCCTGGAGTGCCCCGGGCTCAGGTGGTGGCAATGGTGCAGCTCGGAGGCTACAGCGTTGACGCCGTGACGCCAGCGGGCAGCACCGCTTGCGAGTATCTTGTGCAGATTCAATCGCCCTCGTCGCCAGGGACGGGTTGGCGACTGCTGTCGCGCGAGCGGCGAAATACGCGTGATGACGAAACCACAACAGTCTATCGCCGAGTAAAGAGCTGAACAAAGCTCAGCCGGGCGCGCTTTCTACGGAAGTTGCAACGCTTGGCCAAGCGGCCCCGACGGCGGCGACGCGTACTCGCGCCGCAGGGAAGACCAAGCGGAACACCGAACCCTTGCCAACTTCGCTCTGAATGTCGAGTTCGCCGCCGTGGCGCTGCACCACGTGCTTGACAATCGACAAGCCCAGCCCCGTGCCCCCGGTATCGCGCGAGCGGCTACCGTCGACGCGGTAGAAGCGTTCGGTCAGCCGTGGCAAGTGCTCGCGCGCGATTCCGGGGCCAGTGTCGGCCACGCTGATCTCGCCCGAACCATCGCTCTGAACGCGCCACGCCAACTCTATCCGCCCGCCCTCCGGCGTGTAACGCACGGCGTTGTTGACGAGATTCGTGATGGCACTCTGCAACTCGTTTTGCGCACCGGCGATCTGCGCATCAATGTTGGCAGAAAAGACCAGCGTATGCCGCCCTCCTGACAACACCCGCGCATCGATTTCGACCTGCGCAAGAACCGGCTTCAGGGCGACCCAGCGGTCTGCGTTAGGCCTCGGACTGCCTTCGAGCTGCGCGAGCGTTAGCAGGTCCGCAACCAGCGAGCCCATGCGATCAGCCTGCTGCGTCATCAGCTGAAGCACGCGCTTGCGCTCGACCTCGGTCAGTGGAAGACTTCGCAGTGTTTCGATGAACCCCGACAGCACCGTAAGGGGCGTGCGGATCTCGTGCGACACGTTGGCAACGAAGTCGCGCCGCATGCCGTCGGACCGCTCGCGCTCGGTGATGTCTTGGGACAGCACGAGCTTTTGTTCGTCACCGTATTCGCGTACCAGCACCGACAGCAGCCCCTTGCCCCGGGGCTCTGGCATCAAAACCGGCTCGCTGAACTTGCCCGCTTGCAGGTAGGCTACAAAAGCTGGCGCGCGAACCAGATTGGTAATGCGTTGGCGGCGGTCACGCTGCGGGTCGAGACCGAAGTGATCGGCGGCGAGGGAGTTGCACCATTCGATCTGGTCTCCGGCGTCGAGCAACATCACGCCATTCGGCGAGGCCTCGATCGCGGAGAGAAACTGCGAGAGTCGGGTGCGTTCGGTTGTAGCCGACAGCTCGCGAAGGCGCAAAGAGCGTTCGATGCGATAGCCAAGTTCGCCCCACAAGCCCGCGTCAAACGGTGCGGATCCTTCTAGCGAGCCCCTCAGCCAGGCGATCAGGCGGTATCCGTGCAAGGTATCGCGAACCACGATCACACTTATGGCGAACCCGCCACCCAGAAGCGAACCCAACGCCGTCGCACCGGAACGATCAAACCACCACCCTACCAGGCCGCCGGCAAGAACCGCCAGCGCGACCACCAAGAACCTCGGCAACAGCCAGATCATTGCGCGCAGCGTTTCACGCTGAAAACGCTTGCGCTACTGGCTGCTGCGTCAGGCGATAGCCTGCGCCGCGGACGGTTTCGATCATCGTCGCGCATTGAACCGTGCTGAGAGCCTCGCGCAAGCGCTTCACATGCACGTCAACCGTGCGCTCTTCGATGAACACGTGGTCACCCCACACGCGGTCGAGCAACTGAGCACGGCTGTGCACACGCTCGGGGTGCGTCATGAAAAAGTGAAGCAGCCGAAATTCGGTGGCGCCGACTTTCACTTCGGAGTCCCCGCGCGTGACACGGCGAGTTGACGGGTCAATCTTTAGCACGCCCACCTCCACCGCCGCATCAAGCGCTTCAGGCGCCTTACGTCGAAGCAGTGCACGGATACGCGCCATCAGCTCGTTGGTCGAAAACGGTTTGGTGAGGTAATCGTCGGCGCCTGAGTCGAGCCCGGTGATTTTGTCGGCTTCATCGGCACGCGCCGTCAGCATGATCACAGGCAGATCGCGCGTACGCGCTTCGCTGCGCCAGCGCTTGGAGAGGGCCACGCCCGACTGACCGGGCAGCATCCAGTCAAGAATAATCAGGTCGGGCAACTCGCCGTTGACCGCCGCCTGCGCTTGCTCAGCAGTGCCGGCTATCGTGACTTCGAAGCCGGCGTGCCGCAGGTTGATGGAGATCAGCTCGGCGATCGCGGATTCGTCTTCGACAACGAGAATGTGGCTCATGCGCAGCTCCTGGTATCGGTTCCTGTCATCGAACCAGCGACTCGACGGTGACAATCGAGTTGTGGCGCACGTCGGTGCCCTTGACGATATAGATGATCTGCTCAGCAAGGTTCTTCGCGTGGTCTCCGACGCGCTCGATGGCCTTCGCGACAAACACCAGATCAATGCTCGAAGAAATGGTGCGCGGGTCTTCCATCATGTAGGTGATGAGCTTGCGCATCAGGCCGTCGAACTCCTGATCGATCAGGTCATCTTGTTTGAGCACCTCCACGGCCTTATCAACATCGAGCCGCGCAAAAGCGTCGAGCGCCTTGCGCAGCTGCGCTACAGCCAGTTCCGATTCGTATGCGAGGTCGCTGACCGGCAGCCTCATCCGGCTCGACGCGCCGGAGTTCACAAGCCGCTGCACGGTACGCGCAATGCGAGCCGCCTCATCGCCCACACGCTCGAGGTTCGCGATGGTCTTCGAGATCGCGATCAGCAAGCGCAAGTCACGCGCTGTCGGCTGGCGCCGCGCGATGATGGTCGAGAGGTCACGGTCGATCTCCATCTCTGTCGTGTTGACGCGCTCTTCCGTGATGAGAACTTCGGACGCGATGTCAGCGCTGAAGTTGGTCAGTGCGTAAACCGAGCGCGCCACCTGCGACTCGACTATGCCGCCCATTTCGAGCACGCGCGTAGAGATACCGCTGAGTTCGGCATCAAACTGTGTGGAAAGATGTTTGTCGCTCAACTTGTGCTCCTGTGTGTAGCGCGTTGTAGTTCGCTGAGCTCGGTTCGTTCGGCCCTTCCAACAGTCCTCGGAACTGCAGGAGTCACCCGAACCGCCCGGTGATGTAGTCCTCGGTGTCCTTCTTTTTTGGCTTCATGAACAGCTCCGAAGTCGGCCCGAACTCGATCAGGTCGCCGAGGTACATGTAGGTCGTGAAATCAGAACAGCGCGCCGCCTGCTGCATGTTGTGCGTGACGATCACAACCGTGTAGTCGCTCTTCAATTCACCGATCAGCTCTTCGATCTTGCCCGTAGAGATCGGATCTAGTGCCGAACAGGGCTCGTCAAGCAGCAACACTTGGGGCTTGATCGCGATACCGCGCGCAATGCACAACCGTTGCTGCTGCCCGCCAGACAAACCCGAGCCGCTTTGGTTTAATTTGTCTTTAACCTCGGTCCAGAGTGCCGCTTTCTTAAGGGCCCACTCGACGCGTTCGTCCATCTCGGCCCGTGGCAGTGACTCGAAGAGTTTCACGCCAAATGCGATGTTGTCGTAGATCGACATCGGAAACGGCGTGGGCTTCTGGAAGACCATGCCGACCTTGGCGCGAAGCAGCGACACATCGTCCTTGCTCTTCAGGATGTTCTCACCGTCGAGCATGATCTCACCTTCAGCCCGCTGCTCCGGGTAGAGCTCAAACATGCGGTTGAAAGTTCGCAGCAGCGTCGACTTGCCGCAGCCGGACGGCCCGATGAACGCGGTGACCTTCTTCTCAGGAATATCCATGTTGATGTTCTTCAACGCATGGAAGCCCCCATAGTAGAAATTGAGGTTGCGAACCGAAAGCTTGACGCGTTCGGTCTCGGGCAGATCGACTCTCACATCCATCGCGTTTTCCTGTGTGAATCAGTGTTTGTTACGGAACAGAATCCGCGCCAGGATGTTCAACATCAACACGCCAATCGCAATGATGAACACTCCCGCCCAAGCCAGCTTTTGCCAATTTTCATAAGGGCTCATCGCGAACTTAAAGATCGTGACCGGCAGGCTCGCCATGGGCTCGTTAATATTGCTGGTCCAAAACTGGTTCGACAGTGCGGTGAAAAGCAGCGGCGCCGTTTCGCCTGAAATTCGTGCAAGAGCCAGCAAAATGCCCGTCATCACCCCTGCCCAAGCCGACTTTAGCGTGATCGTCATGATCACACGCCACTTCGGAGTTCCCAGCGCGTAGGCGGCTTCACGCAGCGCGTTCGGAATGAGGCTGAGCATGTTTTCGGTTGTTCGGATGACGACCGGAATCACGATCAACGCCAAGGCCAGAACCCCGGCGAAGCCCGAGAAGTTCCTCATTCGAACAACGACAGTGGAGTAGATGAACAGCCCGATCACGATGCTGGGTGCCGACAGCAGGATGTCATTGATGAAGCGTGTGCTGCTTCCGAGCCAGCCCTTCTGACCGTATTCGGCAAGGTACACACCTGCCATGATCCCGATCGGCGTGCCCAGAGCCGTGGCCAGGCCCACCATCATCACGGAGCCGAAGATCGCGTTGGACAAGCCACCAGTCTCGGCTTGCGGAGGCGGTGTTAGTTCCGTGAAGGTCGACAGCGCGAGACCGCCGAAACCGAGTCGCACGGTCTCAAACAGGATCCATAACAACCAGAACACCCCGAAAGCCATGGCCGCCAGAGAGAGCGTCAATGCAATCAAGTTCACGCGCTTGCGGCGCGCGTGGTGCGTGAGTCGACTCGCGTTCAGCGCGGCGGAATTCACGTGCGACCTCCCTCGTTCTTCTTCAATTTAGACAGAAGCAGCTTGGAGAGCGACAACACCACGAACGTGATGAAGAACAGGACGAGTCCCAGGTAGATCAGCGACGCTTGATGCAGACCGGCGCCGGCCTCGGCGAACTCGTTGGCGAGCGCGGAGCTAATGCTGTTGGCAGCCTCGAACAACGACAGCGAATTCAACTGGTTGGTGTTGCCGATCACGAACGTGACGGCCATGGTTTCACCCAGTGCGCGCCCAAGGCCAAGCATGATGCCGCCAATCACGCCGGTTTTGGTGTAGGGCAGTACTACCTTGAAAACCACTTCCCAGGTCGTCGAGCCCAGGCTGTAGGCCGATTCTTTGAGCGCGTTCGGAGTAACTTCAAACACGTCGCGCATCACCGAGGCGATGAACGGGATCACCATGATCGCCAAGATGATGCCGGCCGACAGAATTCCGATGCCCACAGGAGGCCCCGAAACCAAGCCGCCGAGGAACGGTACGCCGGTCAGCAGCGCTTGCAACGGCGACTGCACATAGGTCGCGAGGATCGGCCCAAATACCAACAAGCCCCACATCCCGTAGACGATAGACGGCACCGCCGCAAGCAGCTCGACCGCGACGCCCAGAGGCCGTTTCAGCCACATTGGCGACATCTCAGTCAGGAAGAGCGCAATTCCGAAGCTCACGGGCACGGCTATCACCAGCGCGATGAGCGAAGTCATCAGCGTGCCGTAGATCATTACCAGACCGCCGTAGCTGTTCTTGACGGGGTCCCAGTCTCTGCGCCAGAGGAAGCTGAGGCCGTATTCCTGGATCGCCGGTGCTGCGCCGATTACAAGCGAGCCGATGATGGCGGCCAGCAAAATTAGCGTGAGCAAAGCGGCGGAGTGTGCCAAACCGGAAAACAGCGCGTCGGCCCATGGGGCCGAGCGTCTTGATACCGGGGGCCGACTCATAGGGTACATGCGTTGCGCATCATTGCGCTTGTCCTGGTACTTACCCGCAGGCAGTGTAGCGGCCACAGCTCCTCCGGGAATTTTGTGAGCGGAGCCGTTGGCGGCTCCGTCGCAGTCGCTCTACTTGAACGCGACCGGCTTGCCAGAAGCGTCTTTGATCTCAGCCCACTGCTTGCGCACCAGCGCCTTCACCGCGTCGGGCAACGCAACATATTCGAGCTCCGCTGCCATCTTGTCGCCATTGGTGTAGGCCCATTCGAAAAACTTTAAGGCGTTGCTTGCGCTAACCGGCTTGTCCTGCAACTTTTGCATCATGACGAAAGTGGCCCCGGTGAGCGGCCAGGCGTCCTTGCCAGGCTGCTCTGTCAAAACCTGGTAGAAAGTTTTGGACCAGTCGGCCGAGGCTGCTGCCGCCTTAAAGTTCACATCATCGGGCTCAGCGAAGTTTCCATCCTTGTTCTTCAGCAGCGTGTAGGTCATCTTGTTTTGCTTCACATACGCATACTCGACATAACCAATCGAATTCGGCAGCCGGCTCACGAACGCGGCAACGCCTTCGTTGCCTTTACCTCCGGCGCCGGTCGGCCAATTCACAGCAGTGCCTTCGCCCACCTTGGCTTGCCACTCTGGGTTCACCTTCGAGAGGTAGTTCGTGAAGATGAAGCTGGTTCCAGAGCCGTCAGCGCGGCGCACGACTGAGATCGCAGCGTCGGGCAGCGGCACGCCGGGGTTCAGCACGGTCAGTGCCGCGTCGTTCCACTTGGTAATTTTGCCGAGGAAGATGTCGCCGAGCACCTGGCCGGTGAGCTTGATCTGGCCAGGCTTGATGTCTTTGATGTTGACGACTGGCACCACTCCGCCGATGACGGTGGGGAACTGCAGAAGGCCGTCTCTGGCAAGCTGATCGTCTTTCAGCGGCATGTCGGACGCACCGAAGTCGACAGTCTTGGCGCGGATCTGATTCAGGCCGGCGCCCGAGCCGACCGATTGGTAGTTAATGCGCGCGCCGTTGGACTTGTTGTAGGCGTCGGCCCACTTGGCGTACAGCGGAGCCGGGAACGTGGCACCTGCACCAGTTACATCCTGGGCGACACAAACGGTAGCGACTGCACTCAGCGCCGCCGCAACAGAGCGAACGAATTTCAACTTCATGGATAGGCCTTTCCGGACAGGAGTGTTTGAATTCATGCCGCGGAGTGTAGGCAAGGCAGATGACGAGCCTGTGACCGACGCGTTTAACAGCGCGCAGTGCTCGGCGAGGCGTTGCGGCGCATTGTCGCAGTCACGCTTGACTCGCGATTTTGTCACACGGGAGGCGCGCGCCAACCCGTGCCGTAGGCAGGCGCTCGGAACCCGCCAGAGGACCTAGAAAGCATAGTTGAGTTCGCGGGACGCCTCGCTCTGTCCGGCCTGGCGCGCTGCATCAACCGCTACAACACCGCGCGCCCACATTCACCGCTGGACCCGATGACGCCCGCCGACTTCTACTTCGCAACGCTGCCGGCGATTCAACCGGCTGCATGAGCGGTCAACTCGAGTTGCCCACCGCGTCGGTCGGCCAGTACGTCGCAAGCCCCATGCGCTCCCCCGTTGACAACTCTGCGCCGCACCCTTTCGTTTAGTGCCCGCTTACAACAGTCGGCTCAGAGCCTGCGAACATTTGTCAGCAAGGTGAAATGGCATCCAAACGGTCGTTTTGCGCTGATAACGAGCCGCGACTGGGACTTCTGACTCCTTATGCCAGCGTGTCCGCCAGCCGCTGCGCGCAGCGTTGTGCCAGGGCAGCGTCGCGCGCCTCCACCATTACCCGCACCAGTGGCTCAGTGCCCGAGGGGCGGATCAGCACCCGGCCGTTATCACCGAGCTCGTCGATCACTGCGCGTTGGACACTGGCCAAGGTAGCGTTGCTCTTCCAGTCGCCGCCCGGTTTCAGGCGCACATTGATGAGCGTCTGCGGGAACAGCGTCACATCTTCCAGCAGCTGAGCCATAGAGCGGCTCGAACGGCTGACGGCCTGTAGCACCAATAAGGCGCTGACGATGCCGTCGCCGGTGGTGTGTTTGTCAAGCGCTAGCAGATGGCCAGAACCTTCCCCACCCAGCTGCCAGCCCCGTGCCATCAGTTCCTCAAGCACGTAACGGTCGCCGACCTTGGCTCGTACAAAGCCAACGCCGCGCTGTCGAAGGGCCACCTCGACCGCCATGTTCGTCATCAGAGTGCCCACGGCGCCAGGCACCGGTGCGCCTTGCGCCAGGCGGTCGTTGACCATCAGGTAGAGCAGCTCGTCGCCGTTATAAAGGCGACCAGCGGCGTCCACCAGTTGCAATCGGTCAGCATCTCCATCAAGTGCGACGCCGTAGTCCGCACGATGCTCCTTGACAGCGGCCACCAGTGCCGCCGGCGAGGTGGCGCCGAAGCCGGCGTTAATGTTGGTTCCGTCGGGGCTGCAACCGATGGGCACAACCTCGGCGCCGAGCTCGTGGAATACGTTGGGCGCGACGTTGTAAGCCGCGCCGTTGGCGGCATCGACGACGATTTTCAAGCCCTTCAATGACAGCTCGCTGCTGAAGGTACTTTTGCAGAATTCGATGTACCGCCCACGCGCGTCGTCGAGCTTGCGTGCCTTGCCCAGATCAGCCGAACTGACCCACTGAGCGGGCTGCTCCAGGGCCGCTTCAACTTGTTGCTCCCACGCGTCGGGCAGTTTTTCGCCACGCGCTGAGAAGAACTTGATGCCGTTGTCGGGGAACGCGTTGTGCGATGCGCTGATCACCACTCCGAGGCTCAGTCGCAACGCGCGGGTCAGGTAGGCCACGCCCGGTGTCGGCAGCGGACCCGTCATCAGAACGTCGACACCCGCCGAGGCAAACCCAGCCTCCAGCGCAGACTCGATCATGTAGCCCGAGATGCGCGTGTCTTTGCCGATCAGCACGGTCGGCTTGGCTTCGCGAGCCCTCAGCACCCGGCCGACCGAGTGGCCGAGACGAAGCATGAAGTCGGCCGTGATCGGCCCTTGCCCAACCGTGCCGCGTATGCCGTCGGTGCCAAAGTAAGTTCTGCTCATGGTCTGAAAGTCTCCTCGGAGTGGATTATCTGCGCGAGCTTCAGCAAGGCAATCCCGCAACTGACCACAGTTTCAAGGCATCGACGGTCTGAGCGACATCGTGTACCCGCACGATGCTCGCGCCGTGTTGCACCGCCGCCAGCGCGGCCGCCACGCTGGCGGCCTGACGTTGCGAGACCTCGCGCCCTGTGATCACACCGAGCGTCGACTTGCGCGACCAGCCGACCAACAACGGCCGACCAAGTGCGAGCAACTCGCGTTGGCGGCGCAGCAGCGCGATGTTGTGTTCCGGGCTCTTGCCGAACCCGATGCCGGGGTCGCATGCGATGCGATGTAGGTCGACGCCACGCGCCGCCAACGTTTCGCAGCGCTCGCGCAGGAAACTACCAACTTCGGTGACCACGTCGTTGTAAGCGGGCCGCGCCTGCATCGATTCTGGCCTGCCGTGCATGTGCATCAGGCAAACGCCACAGCCTCCGTGCGCCGCCACGACGTCGATCGCTTGCGGCGCCTGCAACGCGCTGATGTCGTTGACGATGTCGGCACCGAGCGCCAACACCGCACGCATCACCTCGGGGTTCTTTGTGTCCACCGAAATTGGGCAGCCCAGCGTCAGCGCGGCTTCGACCACCGGTAAAACACGCGCGAGTTCTTCGTCCAGTGGCACCGCCCGCGAACCTGGGCGACTTGACTCGCCGCCGATGTCGAGAATGTGCGCACCTTCGGCCAGCAATCGCTCGCAGTGCGCCAAGGCCTGCGCCGTG
This sequence comes from Burkholderiales bacterium, assembly GCA_038227445.1. Taxonomy (GTDB): domain Bacteria; phylum Pseudomonadota; class Gammaproteobacteria; order Burkholderiales; family Burkholderiaceae_C; genus LMDS01. The sequence continues at coordinate 32,726 of JBBRPV010000049.1, forward strand.
CTGGAATGTTGGCCGCCGTCTGAGAAGGAATCGGGCGTGACGTTGACGATGCCCATCACGCGCGGCTGCGCTAGATTGATCTTGAATCGGGTGGTGAGCCAGTGCATTTCAGAGGCGATGGTGCGCAAGCGTAGGCGAGACCGACGCTCCTGTGGAGCTTGAACCGCGGCCAAATGAACTGTGGGATTTTCGATACCCAACAAGCGCTTGATTAAATTTCGACCGGACGTCGTGCACCACAAACCCAAAGACCTCGTCGTTGCGTCACGCGACGCTCAACGTTCGTCCTCTAGGGCGCCGGCCGCGCGCAAGTCCGGCAAACTCCTGGGAGTTTGAAATGCACACCGGCTCCGTTGCGCAAGGGGACCATTTGTCGGGTTCTCGCCAAGTTGGAACGGAATTACAAAACGCACCCGCACGATTTCGCGTGGTCGAGTTTGTTATCAACACTTCACAATCCGTGCGACTGGCAGCCGCTCATCGCGTCAAGCCGTAGCGGCTGCCGTACCGGGCGCAGCCGGCGGGGTCGGCGGCACCAACTTGCTCATCGAAGGATTCCAGTCTTTCGGCGGACGCGGGGGCCTGTCGTTCATGATGTCGTCGATTTGCTCGGCATCGATCGTCTCGTACTCAAGCAGAGCGTTGGCCATCGCGTGCATCTTGTCCTTGTTGCCTTCGATCAGCTTGCGCGCAATCGAGTACTGCTCGTCTAGGATCTTGCGGATCTCGCGGTCGACCGACTGCATCGTTTGCTCGCTCATGTTGGTCGTTTTTGTAACCGAGCGGCCGAGGAACACCTCCCCTTCGTTGTCGGCGTAGACCATCGTGCCAAGCGCGTCGGTCATGCCGTAGCGCGTGACCATGTCGCGGGCAATGTGGGTGGCGCGCTCGAAGTCGTTGCTGGCACCGGTGGTCATCTGGTCCATGAACACCTCTTCAGCAACGCGGCCACCAAACAGGCTGGCCATGTTCACCAACATGTATTCCTTGTCCCGGCTGACCCTGTCCTTTTCTGGCAAATAGAA
>JBBRPV010000050.1:0-33733 GCA_038227445.1 Burkholderiales bacterium
ATATATTACTCACCCGTTCGCCACTCGCCACCAGGATTGCTCCCGTGCTGCCGTTCGACTTGCATGTGTAAGGCATGCCGCCAGCGTTCAATCTGAGCCAGGATCAAACTCTTCAGTTCGATCTTGCTAAATTACTCAAAGAATTGATAGGAACTTCATTTACATGAAATTCTATTTTCAGTGAGCGTTTAAGGTCCATGAGACCTCGACTCCCCAGGCTTCCCCAGTTTGTCTTGGCACTCGCCTTCAAACGCCCACACTTATCGGCTGTTAGTTTTTAAAGAGCGGCCCTTCGGCACTACCTTTCGGCAGTTACTTTTAACTCGCTTGAGTTATCAGCTGAGAGAACGATTATTGCACGGTTTTTAAATCCCTGTCAACGTATCGGCTTTCTAATTTTTCTCTGTCTGATTTGGCTCCTTGCTTTTTGCTTTGGCGCCGCTGCATTCAGCGAAGACTTCGACTGTAGCACGCTTTTTTGGGCCCCGTCAAACATTGACCAAGGAAATTAATTATTCGGCGGCAGAAGGGCCCACGCGGCGAGCTGAAGCAAGCGACAAAGCTAAGGCCGCGCACCGAGCCTCGGGTTCGTCAGCTTCAAGGATTTCACTGACCTGTCCGGCCCAGCGCCTTGCGTCCGTTCTCAGCACTCGCTGTTTGATCGAGGCGACCTGTGAAGGGTGCATCGAAAAGCTGCGCAAACCCATGGCCAGCAGCAGTTCCGTGAATGCTGGATCACCCGCCATTTCGCCGCAGACACTCACTTCTTTGCCCGCCGCCTGGGCCTGCCGGATCGTTTGCGAAAGCAGGCGCAGGACAGCTGGATGCCATGGGTCGTATAGATGCGCCACGGCCTCATCAGCACGGTCGATAGCCAGCGTGTACTGGATCAAATCGTTGGTTCCCACCGAAACGAAATCGAAGTAACGCAGAAATGTCGGGAGCATCAACGCGGCGGCAGGCACCTCGATCATTGCCCCCACCTGAACTTCGGTAAACGCTCGCCCGGCCTCGGTCAGTTGCTGCCGAGCGCGCGCCAGCGCTTCCATCGTGTGCAGCACCTCGCTGAGATGCGCCACCATTGGGATCAACAGCTTGACCCTGCCATACGCACTCGCACGAAGAATTGCTCTCAGTTGCTGCCGAAACATGGCAGGCTCAGACAGGCTCCAGCGAATCGCCCGCAGACCAAGCGCCGGATTCAGCGCATGCTCGTGCCGAAGTTCGTTGGCAGACATGCGATCCATCGGCTTGTCGGCGCCGATGTCGACCGTCCGGATCGTGACCGGCAGCCCCTTCATCGCGACCACCGCCGCCCGGTAGGCCTCGAATTGTTCATCCTCGCCGGGCAGGTCGCCGCCGCGGTTCATGAACAGGAACTCGCTTCTAAAGAGGCCGACGCCCACCGCCCCCGCCTCAAGGGCCGCCGCGGCGTCACTCGGCATCTCGATGTTTGCGAGCAGTTCAACACGTTCGCCATCGAGTGTGACTGCCGGGGTATGCCGAAGCCTGGTCAGTCGTTCGCGTCCGAGTTCGCTTTGGCGTTGTCGGAACCGATATTCCTCGAGCACGATCGGCGAGGGGTCGACGATCACGATGCCGGCGTCACCGTCGATGACGACCCAGTCGTCCTGGCGGATGATCCGGCTCGCCTCGCGCGCGCCAACTACAGCCGGGATGTCCATGCTGCGCGCCACGATAGCCGTGTGTGACGTCTTACCGCCGACGTCGGTGATGAAGCCGGTAAAAACACTGCGCTTGAACTGCAGCATGTCGGCAGGAGCGATGTCGTTGGCCACCAATACCAGCGGGTCTTCGCCTGCGAAGTCGCGCGCGCGCACCCCGGGCGCCGGTGCGTATGAAGACGCCGGGCCTCTCGCCATGGCCCGCAGCATTCGCTCAACCACCTGCTCGAGATCTGCCTTTCGCTCACGCAGGTATTCGTCTTCCATTTCGTCGAACTGACGCGCAAGAACTTCCAGCTGTGCCGAAAGCGCCCATTCGGCGTTGTAGTGCCGCTCGCGAATCCACTGTTTGGTGGCGCCAGTGAGCGTCTCGTCGTGAAGGAGCATGAGGTGTACATCGAGCAGCGCAGACAGTTCGGCCGGCGCCTCAATCGGCAGGTCGCGCTGCAGGTTTCCGAGCTCCGTTGCAACGGCGTCTCGCGCCACCCGCAAGCGGTCGATTTCCGCGTCAACACGTTCATCGTCGATGAAATAATGAGCCACGTCGACGCGGCTCGACGCGACCAGCACCGCGCGCCCGATCGCCACCCCGCGAGACACGGGAAGACCGAAGACCTGAAAACTCATTCGGCAGATGCTAGCAGCGGCCTGCGCAAGTTCACATCGGTAAATTTAGCAGTTGCTTGTGCGGCTGGCCGCTGTGCCGCCGACGGCCTTCACGGTGCGGTCACACCGGCTTCACGGGCCCGTCACCGGCACCGACGAACATACTCGGCGAAGCCATCACGCGAGCATTCCCATGCGAGACCTGCCACTGCCTACGCTGCCGATATCAAGCCTTGGCACTTTTGAAATTCCCCGCAGGACGCCTCACCGATCCCCCGTGGTCGACAGCGCCTCGGCAGATCAACAAGGCAGGTTCGATGTGGTTTGGGCTCGCGATGAGAAGGACGTGCTCGAAGCTCAGCGGCTGCGGTATCTCGTCTTCGCCGAAGAGATGGGCGCCCGCCTCACGGTGCCGGTCGGTTCGCCGCCACGGCACGACATCGACATATTTGATCCGTATTGCGAGCACCTGCTGGTCAGGGCGCATGGGGCCGATGGTGAACCAAGCCCAGTGGTCGGCACCTACCGAGTCGTTACGGCAGCTTCGGCACGGCGCGTGGGCAGCTTCTACAGCGACACCGAATTCGACCTCACACGCCTGCGCCCGCTGCGCGCCAAAATGGTCGAGTTGGGCCGCTCGTGCGTGCACCCATCATGGCGCTCCGGTGGGGTGATCATGGCGATTTGGAAGGCATTGGCCGAGTTCATGCAGCGCAACCAGCTCGACTCGATGGTTGGCTGCGCCAGCGTGGGCATGCGCGACGGCGGACACTTCGCGGCTAGCCTTTGGCACCAACTGAGCAAGATCCATTTGGCGCCAATCGAGTGGCGGGTCGAAGCCCGGCTGCCATTGCCGGTAGCCGACCTGCAGCACGATCTCGATGTCCACCCGCCAGCTTTGATCAAGGGTTGTTTGCGTTGTGGCGCAAAATTGCTGGGCGCGCCGGCCTGGGACCCGCATTCCAACACCGCCGATCTGCCGATGCTGCTGCGCATCGAGGATCTGCCGGCGCGCTACCGCAGGCACTTCCTGGGCGCATAAACCCACACGCCGAAGCAACGGCGGTTACTGGCCTTCGCCGAACTTGTCTTCAATAAGGGCAACGAGCGCTGCCGACGCGACTTCTTCGTCAGGCCCGTCGACTTCGAGTTCAACGACGCTTCCGGCGCCCGCAGCCAACATCATCACGCCCATGATGCTCTTCGCGTTCACGCGACGGTCACTGCGACTGATGAACACTTCGCTCCTGAAGCTGCCGGCCAGTTTGGTGAGCTTGGCAGAGGCGCGCGCGTGCAAGCCGAGCTTATTGCTGATGCTGGTCCTGGTCTTGATCATTTCCGCCCGCTTTGAAAGTCTGGTTTTGCGGCCGCGCGGTCGCCACTTGCATCACACCCTGCACGGCGCCGGCCATAGCCCGCGTCACCAACGCCTCGAGCGATTCGCCCGAGTAACACAGCGAGCGCCACAGCATTGGGACGTTCACGCCGGCGATTACGCGCACGTGCACGCCGTCGCCCAGACGCTGGGCCACATTGCACGGCGTGGCTCCGAACACGTCGGTGAAGATCAAGGCTTCGGGCGAACGAACCCGAGCCAGCATCGCGCGTGCGAGTGTTTCAACGACTTCGACCGGCATGTCGGCCTGCACGTCGAGTGCTTCGAGCAAGCGCGCGCAGTCGGGAAACGCGTGCTCGGCAACCGCCTTCAGTGCGGAAGCCATCGGCGCGTGGGCAATGATCATGAGTCCAGGCATGGCAGGAACTTATCAGCAGTTCAGCAGTAAAAAGCCGTTTTGTGCTGCGCCGTTCGCTCGTCGCAACGCAAAAACCACACACAAGGCGTCGTGTAGCACCATGCCAACAACGCGACAGCGCCTCCGTGGGTGGACAGCCTACTGCCGCCATTCGAACGCAACAACTCAATGACCGACCCGATTCCCCACTGCACCACGAAGGCTCCGAGAAACACCATGAGGCAGTAGGCTGTCAATGCGCGCCCCGTGAGTTCGATGCGATGAGGGTAGCGCCGCCCCGCCGCGCGTACCGGGAGCAGTTCTGCCGCGCATCGCCGACTAGCCTTGCTCAGCGGGGCAACCTGTCGCTCAGCGATACCGTGTTTGCCCTTGAAGCCACCCGCCGGGCTCACGCGGGGAACCTGAACCCGTTGAAAAAGATCTCGTCGGTCTCGGCCGCTGCATCGGCCCCGATCACGCTGCCCTGGTAAACACGAAGCCCCTTCACAAAGAAAACCGCCCTTACCTGCACCGCCGCGCCATCGGGCAGGCGCCCGGCCGCCGCCACGCGCAGCGCTTCGGCGTTGGGCGTCATGCCCTCGATGTGCGAAGGACTCGACCCGAACGCTTCGGCCCGCACGTTGCGCAGCGCAGCAAGGCGTAATTCGGCCAGCGCGGCGGTCACGCGGGCCGGCTCGGGCACGTCGACAAAACTCAGCGCATAGGTGGCGCCGCCGGCGGGACAGACGAGCATCTCCATCTTCAACTTCGCCCCCACCAGTTCGAGCGTGCGGGCGTGGCGGTCCGGGCGGCACGGGAACATTGCGACGACACCGCTGCCCTCGGCGGCGGTGTCGCGCCAGTCGAGCGTGGGCGAACACGCGACGAGTCCGGTCAGCGCGAGCGAAATCGTGAGCGCCACAAGGTATTTCATGAACGCATTATCCGGACGCTCGGCAGCCGCGCGCCGGCCTCACAATCGTTCTCATGAGTCTGGAAAACAGCCCCTCGCCGAGGACGCCACTGTGCAGCGTGCGTGTTCTCGACTTGTCCCGCGTGCTCGCGGGACCCTGGTGCACGCAGACTCTGGCCGACCTTGGCGCAGATGTAATCAAGGTGGAGCGCCCGCCCGGCTCGGGCAGTGGCGGCGGCGACGACACCCGCGGCTGGGGTCCTCCCTTCCTCAAGGGCAGTGATGGTCACGACACCGCCGAGGCGGCCTACTACCTCGGCGCCAACCGCAACAAGCGCTCGATCACGGTCGACATCGCGCGGCCGGAGGGCCAGACCTTGATTCGTCGCATCGCTTTGCAAAGCGATGTATTCGTCGAAAACTACAAGGTCGGCGACATGGCACGCTATGGCCTCGACGCTGCCAGCCTGCTCGCCCTGAACCCTCGCCTGGTCTACTGCTCCATCACAGGCTTCGGCCAGACCGGCCCATACCGCCAACGCGCCGGCTACGACTACGCGGTGCAAGGCCTGGGCGGCCTGATGAGCGTGACCGGCCCATCGCGCGCGGAGATCGCCGACGACGCGAGTGGCGGCGGCCCGCAAAAAGCGGGCGTGGCGGTGGCCGACCTGTTCACCGGCATGTACGCCAGCACCGCAATCCTCGCCGCACTGCGCCACCGCGACCTCACTGGCGAAGGCCAGGCCATCGACTTGGCACTGCTCGACACCCAGGTGGCCATGCTCGCTAACCTCGGCGCAAGCTATTTGACCTCAGGCGTCGTGCCGCAGCGAATGGGCAATGCCCACCAGAACATCGTGCCGTACCAGGTGTTCGAGGTGGCCGACGGTCACATGATCGTCGCGGTCGGCAACGACAGCCAGTTCGCCAAATTCTGCGAAGTGGCCGGCCAGTCTGACCTGGCAAGCGATGCCCGCTTCGCGCGCAATGCCGACCGTGTTCGCCACCGCGCCGTACTCGTGCCGCTTCTGGTGGCCTTCATGAAGACACGCACACGCGCCGAATGGCTACGCGCCCTCGAATCCGCCAAGGTGCCTTGCGGGCCGATCAACGACCTGGCCGACGTGTTCGCCGACCCGCAGGTGTTGGCACGCGACATGACGGTCGAAATGCCGCATCCGCTTTCGGGCAGTGTGCGGCTGGTGGCGAGCCCGATGAAATTCTCGGCCACCCCAGTGCAGTACCGGCGCCCGCCGCCGCTGCTGGGCGAACACACAGCGCAGATCCTCAGCGAGTTTGGCCTTCAAGAAACAGAAATCGCCGCGCTTCGTTTGGCCCGAGCCATTTGAGCCGGCATGACGCGTGACGCCGGCACGAGTTTGGCAAATTGTGTCGAAAAGTGACAACTCGTGATTTATGCACTCCCGCGGCCGAAGGGAAACCCGCATTGATACGCTGGCGTGCGAACTTGCACCGCCGCAGACTCTTTTAACGTACCCAGTGCGTCGAAAGCGCGTCCCGGGCGGCGCCCAATCGCACAACAACGCAGGGAAAGAGAATGGACATGTCGGAAATCGGCCGAACCGGCACCGCGCAGAGCTCAGCGCCTATTGACGGTACGTCGCTCACGCGCGAACGTTGGGCGGAACTGGTGGCGCAGATCGGCGTCGAGATCGCCGGCCCGCTGACGGCGGCACTGGAGCGCATCAACGCACTCACCAGCACCGGCAACATCGACCGGAAGGGCCTGCGCGCGCTGCGTGAAGAGGTGGAAAGCGCTCGAAGGGTCGGCATGATCGGCCAGCAACTGACACGGCTTGCGTCGGGCCGCATCCGCCAGTCGCACGAACGGCTTCAGCTTGCAGACGTGCTGAGCGGCGTGCTGGCGCATCGCAGCCGTGAAACCCAGGCGCGTGGCTTCGTGCTGACGCCCGAATTGAAGCCGGCCGAAGTGGTGGTCGACGCCTCGCTGTTGTTCAGCCTGCTCAATTCAACGCTTGACTGGGCGCTGGCCGGCGCCCGATCGCAGATCGTCTGCTCGATCAATATCAAGGCCTGGCCCGCCAACGCTTGCTTGTCGTGCCGCTTCGCGCACCGCCCGGCCGACGAAATCACCGACGTGGCCAGCGCCGCCGCAGTCATTGGGCTCGACTCGCTCACCTGGCGCCTGCTGGAGCAGACCGCGTGGACGATGGGCCTGATCGTCGAACGCAGCGACGAAGCTGGCTTCACGACCCTCGTGCTCGAATTCCCGCGCACGGCCACCGACGAGGTCGAGGCCATGAGTGCAACGGAGCTGAACGACGGTTTTTCAGTTTCTTCGCACTCGCAGGGTCTGGCCGGCAGCCACGTGCTGGTGATCGCTTCGCGCCGCGACTTGCGGCTGCAGATTCGCGACGCGTTGCGCGACATGAGCCTGATAGTCGACTTTGTCGGCACGGTCGACGAGGCCGCCGCGTTCTGTCGCGAAGGGCTGCCGCACGCCATCGTGGTCGAGTCGATCCAGTGTGGCGAGCGTCTCGCGGAGATGCGCGAAGAGATCCTGTCCGAAGTGCGCGACTTCGTGTTCGTCGAGATCGTCGAAGAAGGCAACGCTTTTGAGATGTCCGGCTTTTCTGGCGCATCGATGGCCCGCGTCGGGCGCGACGTGCTTAGCACTTCGCTGCCTTCGGCGCTGCTGTTCGAGCTCTCAAAAGGGTTGTGATGGGCGGGGCGCCAGACGCGCGCCGGCCATGCTTTATTTCAACGCGCCAAACACCTTGCTCAAGATCGCGCTGCCTGTGCCCCACGGGTCCTGGCGGATCTTGCGTTCTTCTTCGCCGATCATCAGATACAGGCCATCGAGTGCCTTGCGCGTGACGTACTGCTGCACGTTGGCGTCTTCCTTTTTCACGAGGCCCAGGCCCGCCGCCTCGCCGGCCACGCGGTTGTATCTGTCGGCAAGCGACACGGCCGCAGTTGCCCGGGTCACGATCGGAAGAAACTTCGCGCCGAGCGGTGTGCGGGTCTTCTCAGCGAAGAACTCTGTCACCGAGTTTTCGCCACTGCGGATCAGCCGCGTGGCGTCGCTCACGCTCATCGCTTTCACGGCGCTCACGAGCAGGGCCTTGGCCTCGGGCACCGCAGCTTCGGCGGCGCGGTTCATCGCGGTGACAAGCTCATCGACACGCCTTTGTTGGCCGATGAGCTTGAGCAGCTGGGCCGCATCATTCAAAAAACCGGGCAACGGAATACGCACCTTCGGGTTGTCGAGGAAACCGCCGCTCTTGCCCAACAGCCCGACCGCTGCGACCGCGCCGCGTTCGAGCGCAGCGCGCACGCCAAGCACGGCGTCACCCTGGCTCGGAAAAGCGGTCTCGGCGCTGGCGGCGCGCGCCCACAACCCAGCCAGAGAAACGACGCCCGACGTAAACTTTCTGCGATCCATGAAAGGTCTCCTGTGAGCAAGCCTGCCAGACTCTTTGCCGCCGCCATTGTCTCCCTGGGCTTGGCCGCTGGGCTGTACTTTGGCACGGGCTCGGGCAAGGCCGCGCTGGCACCGAACGCAGCGTACACGCTGCTCGACGGCAGCCACTCCAACATCGCGAGCCTACGCGGCAAGGTCGTGCTCGTTAACTTTTGGTCGACCGACTGCGCGAGCTGCGTGCAAGAAATGCCGCAGCTCGTGGCCACGCACGAGAAGTTCAAGGCGCGCGGCTTCGAAACGCTGGCCGTTGCCATGAGCTTCGACCCGCCCGCCTACGTGATCAACTTTGCTGAGACCCGAAAGCTGCCGTTCGGTGTAGCCATCGACAACACTGGAGCAATCGCGAAGAGCTTCGATCAGATTCAGGTCACACCGACCGCCGTGTTGATCAACAAACGTGGCGAGATCGTCAAGCGCTTCGTGGGCGAGCCCGATTTCCCGGCGCTGCACCAGTTGGTCGAAAAACTGCTGGCCGAAACCTGACCGCGCTGCGGTAGCGCTACAACCGCATCACCGGAAGCGAAATACCAACAGGGCCGCAACAAGCAGCAACAACAACGGCATCCAAACGCGCCAATCACGCCAATCACGCCAATCACGCCAATCACGCCTGTCGCCCAGGCCGAGCGGCTGCACGATGTGCCGAAAAAATGCTGTCCCACGAAACCCACCCTGGCGCCGCAGCTTCGCGCCCAGCGGCTCGGCCCCTGGCGCGCGAAACTGGCGCAGGCGCGGTTCAAGCGCAGTGAGCAGCGGCATCGCGTCATTCAGGGAAGGAGCCAGCACGACATGCCCACAGCGCCCGCAGGCAGCCGTGGCGGTCGGGTCCAAGGCGTCGCCGCAGCCGCGGCAGGGCCAGCTGATGTACCTCGCGTCATCGGCGGGCAGTGGCAGGCCGTGGCGCACCATCAACGAGGCCATCAGGCGCTGCAAGTCGAACACCACCAGCGGGCTGGCGCAATGCCCGCAGTTCTCCGTGTGTCCGAGCGGTACCGACGCGCCGCAGCTCAGGCAGGTCAGCGGGCGTTGTTCGCTGTGCAGCGTGCGCCGATCACGCGCGCTCATCGGACGAATCAGGCCGCGCTCGGCGAGCAGCAGGCTGAAGGTCTGGAATTGACCGTGGCGGTTAGGGCACTCGTGCGCGGCACTGCGGCCGAAGCGCGTGAGCAGGTGCACCGACTTGAGTTCGGCGCTGCAGCGTACGCACGCCAGCGGCAGCTTAAGCGCCTGCGGCAACGAGTGGCCCATTGCTCCATGCATCTGGCGCAACAGGCCAATCCAGCCCAAGCCCGACAGGCGCACCGATTCGAGCACGTCGAACCACACCAGATGGCAATTGCTGCAGATGTCGATCTCCAGCTGCTGGCCGTAGTGGCCTTCGAGCGTGCTTGGTTGCAGCGCGCCCTTGCAGTGGGTGCAACGCAATGCTCGCGTCGGCATCGCACCAGCTCGCACGCTGGCCGAGGCCGCCGGCTGCAACCAACTCACATCACCCCGTCGACGCCCGCCGCTTCGGCCTGCTTGTCGGCGTGGTAGCTCGAACGCACCATGGCGCCAACGGCTGCATGGGTGAAACCCATCGCCGCGGCTTCGCGCTCGAACATCTTGAAGGTGTCAGGGTGCACGTAACGCCGCACCGGCAGGTGGTGGCCGCTGGGTGCGAGGTACTGGCCGATCGTCAGCATGTCGATGTTGTGCTCGCGCATGTCACGCATCACTTGCAGAATCTCTTCGTCGGTCTCGCCGAGCCCGACCATCACGCCACTTTTGGTTGGCACGTGGGGCGCGAATTCCTTGAAGCGCTTCAGCAGGTTCAGCGAGTAGGCGTAGTCGGAACCGGGCCGAGCTTCCTTGTAGAGGCGGGCCGTGGTCTCAAGGTTGTGGTTCATCACGTCGGGCGGCGCGGCCTTCAGAATCTCGAGCGCGCGGTCCATGCGGCCACGAAAGTCGGGCGTGAGAATTTCGATCTTGGTCTGCGGCGAGTGCTCGCGAATAAGGCGAATGCAATCGACGAAGTGGGCCGCACCACCGTCGCGCAGGTCGTCGCGGTCTACGCTGGTGATCACCACGTATTTCAGCTTCAGCGCGGCGATGGTCTTGGCCAGATTCAGCGGCTCGTCCACGTCGAGCGGGTCGGGCCGACCGTGGCCCACGTCGCAAAACGGGCAGCGGCGGGTGCACTTGTCGCCCATGATCATGAATGTGGCCGTTCCTTTGCCGAAACACTCGCCGATGTTCGGGCATGAGGCTTCTTCGCAAACCGTGTGCAGCTTGTGCTCACGCAGGATTTGCTTGATCTCGTAGAAACGAGTGCTCGGCGAGCCGGCCTTCACGCGAATCCAGTCGGGCTTCTTCAGCGTTTCAGCCGGAACAATCTTGATGGGAATGCGTGCCGTCTTGGCTTGCGACTTCTGCTTCGCAGTGGCGTCGTAGCCGGCGGCGGGCGCGGCGTCCCGGGTCACGTTGCTGGTGCTCATGTGTGCTTTCCGGGGCAGGCCCGTGTCGATCAAAGACTCAATTGGCTTGCGAGTCGGGCGCCCAACGTGGCGGCCGCCTCCTCGGTCGAGACCTGGACCCCGATTGTAGAAAGGTCCACAGTCTGCAGACCCTCGTATCCACAGGGGTTGATGCCAGCGAAGGGTCGCAGGTCCATCAACACGTTCAGCGCCACGCCGTGGTAGGAGCAATGCCGGCTGACCTTGATGCCAAGCGCGGCGACCTTGCCCAGGCCCTGGAACCGGTCGACGCGCGGGCCGATGAGCGCCGCGTGGCCGAACGGGTCGGCCAACTTCACGTAGATCCCAGGCGCACCCGCCACGCGGTGGCCGGTGACGCCAAAGTGTTCCAGCGTCTTCAGCACAGCCTGCTCCAGCCGGTAGACGTATTCCTTGACATAGATGTTCAGCCGCTTCAGGTCGACCAGCGGATAGGCCACCACCTGCCCCGGCCCGTGATACGTCACCTGTCCGCCGCGGTTGCTCTGGACGACGGGAATGCCGTGAGCATTCAGAACGTGTTCCGGCTTGCCGGCAAGGCCCTGCGTGTAGACCGGCGGATGTTCGCAGAGCCAGAGTTCGTCGGGCGTGACGGCCGTGCGCGCTTCGGTGAAGGCGCGCATCGCGGCGAGCGTGGGCTCGTAGTCCACGCAACCAAGGCGGCGCAGCACCATGGGCTCAGGCACGATCATCGCGCCGCCAATTTGAGCTGCGCAGCCCCACCGTCAGATGAGGCAACGCCGAAGAAGCGCAGCACCTCATCAACCCGTTGCGACTTGAACGCCGGAGTCAATCGCCCAGCGGTGAGCTTGCCCAGGACTTGCACTGCCTTGATCGGGAAGGTGTCAAACCACTGAATGTGGTCTCTGCTAGGCGCCAGGTCGCAAAGTGTCTCCACGGGAGGGGAGATTTTCTGTGGCGCATAGGCCAAATTTGCTTCAGTCATGGTGGTCCACCACTTCAATTGGGGCAACGTCAGCAATCGCCCGCCAGTCAAGCCCGCCGTCGGGCTCCACGATCAGCCGCAGTCGAGGAGCGACCCTACCTTGCTGATGCATGTTCATGATCGACAACGGTTCGGGCTACACGGTTGAATGAAAAGAATCGATGCATTGATCAAAGGCTACCCCGCGAGCTTGATGTTCAAAAGGGTATCGGATTTGGCGCACCGACCGCGAAACACTTCGAACTACTCTTGCTTCAGGACGCTGGGAAGATACAGGGCCGAATTTTGCGCCTGTGCGAAGGCAATCTGATCCCCAGGGGCCCACAGGTGGCCAGACCATGAGCGATACCCGCGCAGCCAAAGTTCACCTTTGATGCGGCGGAGATAGAAGCCCCAGGGTTCGCTCTCTTCGTTTATCGGGGGGGGGGGGGGGGGGCGGACGCAACTGTGAGGGAGCCGAACGGTGCTTTGTGCTGCGTCTCAGGTTGGCCAAATTTTCCCTCGGCCTGCTCGGTGAAATGCAGCCTAAGGTACGGCGCCACTTCAAGAGTACACAGCGAAAAACCCAGGCTGGACGCTTGAGCGGAAAGCTGCGCGAAAGTGGCACCATTGCCAAACCCGAGGCCCGCGACAGTGCAAGTCACTACGTCTACAAACGAGGTGGCTTCTGCGGCAGCGAAGCGCGGGTCTGCGAACAGGTGCTCGGCCATGAGGTTGAGCTTGACGTTTGCCTCGGTCAACCGCGCCAGCAGTAAAGCCTTGCTGGCGCCGCCGACGCAAACTCGCCAAGAGTGTGCGCCGCGCAATGCGCTCGATGAGACCCTATCAGATTCAATCACTGGAACGGGAGGTGGGTGCGCAGTGCCTCGTGCAGCCTAACTACAGCACCATCTTCACCATCGGGTGCGTGCTCAGCGTGCGGTACAGCTCGTCGAGCTGCTCGCGGCTGGTGGCGGTGACGGTGACCGTCACTCCGAGGTACTTGGCGCCCTTGCTGGACCGCAACTCGACTGTCGCGGCATCGAAACCCGGATCGAACTGCTCGGCGATGCGGGTGATGGCGTGCACGAACCCGTCAACGTTCAGCCCCATCACTTTGATGGGGAACTTCGACGGGTATTCGATCAGCGACTGTTCTGGCGGAATCTCTTGCATGGCGGCGGTGTTGATGCGCTCGAAGGTGGGGGCGCCGCGGCGCGGCGCAACCGGCGGCGTCAGATCGACTGCGTGAGCTTGGCCCGCTGGTAAGCCTCAAAGAGGCGCGCGTACACCGGCCCGGGTTTGCCACGCAGGGCACCGTGGCCGACCGGCTGGCCGTCGAGCATCGTCACGGGCAGCAATTCCTTCGTGGCTGAACTGAGCAAGACCTCGTCGGCCGAGAACACGTCGGCCTCGGGAATGGGCCTCAGGTTGTAGGCCACGCCGACCTCTTCGCACAACTCGCGAATCAGCTCGTAGCGAATGCCTTCGAGCACGTGCTCGCTCGTCGGTGGCCCAAGCAGCGCACCCTCGTGCACAACCCAAACGTTGCTTGCCGCCGCTTCGGTCAGGTGGTGGTCGCGGAACATGATGGTCTCGGCAGCGCCGTGGTCGGCCGACATCTGCCGCGCCAGCACGTTGCCGAGCAACGAAATGCTCTTGATGTCGCCGCGCTCCCAGCGGAAGTCGCGCGCGGTCACGCAGCTCACGCCCTGGTGGCGCTGCTCGGGCGTGGCCTGCTTCATCGCACTGCACATCATGAACACGGTGGGCTGCACATCGGCAGGCATCACGTGGTCGCGCAAGGCCACGCCACGCGTGATCTGGATGTAGACGAGCTGGTCGATCGCGCCGGTTTTGTCGATCAGCGCCGCCACGAGCTTGCGGCAACGGTCGAGCCACTCTTCTCGCGTGTGCGGGTTGGCGATGCGCAACTTCGACAGACTGCGGGTCAGCCGCGCCATGTGCTCATCGAAGCGGAACAGGCGCCCTCGGTAGGCCGGCACCACTTCGTAGATGCCGTCGCCGAAGATGAAGCCGCGGTCGAGAACCGAGACCTTGGCCAGGTTCAGCGGTCCGTATTCGCCGTTCAAATAGCAAAGGGTGTCGGGCAGGGTTTGCATGGTGCGGCTCCAGCGTGTGGGCGAAGACTACTTGATCCAGAGCCGCAGGGCGTCCCAGGCGCGGCCGAAGATGCCGGCCTGGTCGACCGGCTCGAGCACAACCAGCGGCACCTCGATCACCGGCGCGCCGCCGCTGGTCGAGACCTTGACCGTGCCCACGCGCTGGCCCTTGGCCAGCGGCGCCACCAGCGGGTCGGTGCGTTCGAGCTTGGTCTGCAGCTTGCCACCTTCGCCCTTGGCCACGGTGACGAATAGCCCGCCAGCGGCGCCGAGCTTGGCCACGTTTTCCTTGCCCTTCCAGACCTGCGGCGTGACCATCGGCTTCGCGTCGTCGAACAGGCGCAGCGTGTCGAAGGCCTGAAAGCCCCAGTTCAGCAGCTTCTGGCTCTCGCTGGCGCGCGCTTCCATCGAGGTGGTGTGCAGGACCACCGTCAGCAGGCGGCGCTTGCCCGGGCCGTTGCCATTGGCGCCGAGGTTCGGGAATTCGCGCTGCGCGGTGGCGATCAGACAATATCCGGCCGCGTCTGTGAAGCCGGTTTTCAGGCCGTCTACCGACGGGTCACGGCGCAGAAGCAGGTTGCGGTTGGGCTGATTGATGTTGTTGTACTTGTATTCCTTGATTGAGTAGTACGCGAAGAACTCCGGGTAGTCGCGAATCACGTGGGTGGCGATCACCGCCAAGTCGCGCGCAGTGCTGCGGTGGCCGGCTTCGGTCAGCCCAGTGACGTTCTTGAACACGGTGTTCTTCAAGCCGAAGGCCTGCGCCTGCCGGTTCATCATCTCGACGAACTGCTCCAGCGTGCCGCCCACGGCCTCGGCCAGCGCCACCGCGGCGTCGTTGCCTGATTGCACGATCTCGCCTTTCAGCAGTTCGTCGACGGTCGGCGTCATCGTGGTGTCGATGAACATCAAGGAACCGCCGGCCTTGCGCTCGTCCCACGCGCGTTTAGACACCGGCAGCTTCTGTTCGAGCGAGAGCTTTTTATCGTGAATTGCGCTGAAGACCACGTACAGGCTCATCAACTTCGTCAGCGATGCTGGGTCAGCCGAGGCGTCGGCTTCGCGCTCGGCAAGGGTCTGGTTGCTGGTCATGTCGAGCACCAGAAAACTCTTGGCGGCGACTTCCGGCGGCTGCGGCGCCTGGGCAAAAACAGCATTGCTCAACAACACAGAGAGGGCAAGGGAGATCAGACGTTTCATTGAAATACCGGTTAGTGGAAAAGCGGCGAGCGCTGCGCGATGCGCAGGGCAGCGCGGGACGGGGCAACGCTGCAAAGGGCGGTGGATCAGAGCGGAACGCGGGGCTGCAGTTCCTGCACGATCACTGTTTTCAACAGCGCGAGCTGGCCGTGGAAGAAATGGCCGACGCCGGGGAACACGATGACCGGCAGATTCTGTGGTCGAGCCCAGGCGAGTGTGGACGCAAGCGGCACCACGTCGTCGGTCTCGCCGTGGATCACCAGGGTGTCGGCCGGAACTGGCGCCACCTGTTGGCGTTCGGTGGAGGGACCGACCAGCACCAAGCGCTGCGGCTTGGCCTCATCGGGCAAGCGCGCCGCGGCCTGCGCGGCAACGTAAGCGCCAAAGGAAAAACCGGCCAGCATGAAAGGCATGTCCGGCTCGCGGTGCGCAGCGATCACGGCGAGCGCATCGTCGACCTCGCCAGCCCCTTCATCCCAAACTCCGGCCGAGGCGCCCACGCCGCGGAAGTTGAAACGCACACTTCGCCAGCCGAGCTGGACAAAGGCGCGCGCCAGCGTCTGCGCCACCTTGTTGTCGAGTGTGCCGCCGTGTTGCGGGTGCGGGTGGCAGACCACGGCCACGCCGCGCGCCGCGGCGGCGGGTGCGTCGAGAGCACATTCGATGTCGCCGGCTGGGCCAGGAATGCGGGTACGAACGGTGCTGGGGTTCATCGGCAGGTCAGCGGCCTACGCTTGCCGGAAGCAGCAGCCGTTCGACGACCCGGCCGTTCTTCAGGTGCGAGTCGACGATCTCATCAATGTCGTGCTTGTCGACGAAGGTATACCAAACAGCGTCGGGATACACCACCGCCACGGGCCCGCCGGCGCAGCGGTCGAGGCAGCCGGCCTTGTTGACCCGCACGCCGCCTGGGCCGCTCAGGCTCTCGCCCTTGACACGCGATTTGCAATGATCGAAGCCGGCCTGTGCTCCTTGGTTGCTGCAGGCGTCTTCGCCCTTGTCGCGCTGATTCAGGCAAAAGAATATGTGGCGTTTGTAGTAGCTCATGGCCGCATTTTAGAAGCGCCCACCGCGAGCCCTTCCCGCCTTACCCTTCCTCGCTTGCAGTCAGCCGGGCCAGCAGGTACATGATTGAGGCGTATGGCCACAGCCAGCCGACCCAGCGCGCTGCGCCATGAAAGCGGATGAACCGCCCCTGCTCCCAGGCTTGCAGGCTTTGCGCAAAGTACGGATCGGACGGCGCTTGCGCCACGAACACGACCAGCGCCGTCAACACGATCAGGCCCAGGCCAGCTGCCACGCGCCGCGGCACCAGGCTGAGCAGCGCCGCCAGCGCTGCGCCGAAAGCAAGGGCCGCCGCGGCCTGCGGCGTGCTCCAGGCGAGCGCATGCTGGGGGCCGAAGTTGAGCGCCGTCGACAGCGTTGTCGATAGGGCTCCGGAGGCCACTGCGCCGAGCACCAAAGCGAGCCTGCGCCAACCGGGCCGGGCCACCACGAAGGCCACCAGGCAGGGCGCGAGCAGGCCGAGCGCGATCAGCGAAAACTCACCGCCGGGCGACAGCGCGGTGCGTCGCGACTCTGCGTCGACCCAGCTGCCGAACCACGGCGCGATCGGTGTGTCTTGAACAAAATCGGCGACACCTTCCTGCAATCGCACCAGCACCTGGCCAACGCCCAACGGCACGGGCAGCGGAAACAGCAGCCCGAGCGGCCACAACAGCAGCAACGCCAGCCCGCCGGCACTGCGGCCTATGAACCAGCGGTCGCGCGCGACCTGCCATCGCTCAACTGCGCCGCGCGCGTGCGCCACCGCGCCGATCAGTGCACCGCACAAGGCACCGCTCGCGTTGAGCGCCAGGTCAACGTTGGAAGGAACGCGGTTCGGCAGGAAGTTCTGCAAAAACTCCATCGTGAACGACAGCGCCACGCTCACCAACAATGCAAGCGGCACGGCATGCCGCGACTCAGCTCCAGTGCGCACCAGCGCACCGAATACGAGCGCCCCAAGCGGCACATAGCCGATCAGGTTGGCGGCCAGGTCGAACGCCGTCCACCAGCGGGGCCAGGGCGCGTCGAAAAAGGCGAGCAAAGACACGCCTGGCAAGCGCCAGTCCGAAAACGGGTACAGGCTCGCATAGACGATCAGCGCACCGAACAGCAGCGCCAGCGGTGTTGCAGAGCTGCGGTGCCGTGACATCTCAGCGTGTGAGAGTTTTTGGGACGTGGCCGAGCGGCGAGCCCAAAGGCGCCCTGCCGAGGCGCAAAGCACAACCATCGCCTGGACCACGGCGAGCAATTGCAAAGACGCGTGGCGCCGTTTGAGGCGGTCGCGCGGATAGATCGCGCCTGCTCACAGGCTCTCAGCCCCCGAAGAGCACCGCATGGACCGATCCCTGGGGGCGGCACCGAAGGTGTCCGGGGTCGCCGTCATGGGTTCAAAATGGCTTGACGACCACCAGGATCACGATCACCGTGAACAGCAGAACCGCCGACTCGTTGAAGACGCGGAACCAGCGCTCGCTGCGCTTGTTGGTGAATTGCTCAAAGTGGCGCAGCAGAGAGCGGCAGGCGTGGTGGTAGCCAATCGCCAGCAGCACCAGCAACATCTTCACATGCAGCCACCCGCCGCTCCACGCTTTCATGTTTGCCAGCCACAGCCACAACCCAAGGCCGATCGCCGGGATCATCAGCAGGCTCGCGAAACGGTAGAGCTTGCGGGCCATCATCAATAGCCGCTCGCGCTCAGCATGGCTGTCGGCAGGCACGCTGCACAGGTTCACGAACAGGCGCGGCAGGTAGAACAAACCGGCGAACCAGCTCGCGACGAAGACGATGTGAAGGGCTTTGATCCAGAGCATCGCCGCATTATCAGCCTGGCGCGGTGCGCGCCCTCGGTGGAACTGTCGGGGTATTGGGCGATCACGGGGCACCATTCCGATAGAAAAACCTGGCTGCATGCACAGGGTTTGAAATGCCACTTCGCCGTCATGCGGCGAGGCTCTTGCACGGCGAGGTTAAGCAGGGAACGGCAACCTTGCAGCTATCATCCAGCGACCACTCTAGTAGATGCGGCGCGCCCTGCTACCGCCGTGTAACCCGCGATCAAAGCCCGGTTTCGAGAGCGAAGTTCCACGCTTATCTCGTCGCGTTCAAGCCGGTGCGGTCCAACCCCTATCCGCCCCGATGCACACACCCGCCCCCTACCCCGCAAGTCGCCCGCGTCGACTGCGCCGCGACGCTTTTACACGCGCGCTGGTGCGCGAAAACCACCTGCTGTGCTCCGACCTGATCCTGCCGGTGTTTGTGCTCGCGGGCTCGGGCATCACGCAAGAGATCAAGTCAATGCCCGGCGTTCAGCGCCTCACTCTCGACCGCCTGCTGCCGCTGGCCGATGAGTGCGTGCGGCTCGGCGTGCCGGTGATGGCGCTGTTCCCCGTGATCGAACCTTCGCTGAAGACCAAAGACGGGCGCGAAGCCCTGAACGCCCAAGGCCTGGTGCCAACCGTGGTGCGCGCCCTGAAAGATCACTTTCCAGAACTCGGCGTGATGACCGACGTGGCGCTCGACCCGTTCACCTCGCATGGGCAAGACGGCCTGCTCGACGATACCGGCTACATCATCAACGACGATACAGTGGCCGTGCTGACGCAGCAGGCGGTGTTGCAGGCCGAAGCCGGCGTCGACATCGTGGCCCCCAGCGACATGATGGACGGCCGCATCGGCGCGATCCGCGCTGCGCTCGAAGCCCGCGGCTTGGTTCACACCCGGATCATGGCCTACAGCGCCAAGTACGCGAGTGCCTTCTACGGCCCATTCCGCGACGCCGTGGGTTCTGCCGCCAGCCTCGGCAAGAGCAACAAGATGGTCTACCAAATGGACCCGGGCAACACCGACGAGGCGCTGCGCGAAGTGGCGCTCGACCTGGCCGAGGGCGCCGACATGGTGATGGTCAAACCCGGCATGCCCTACCTCGACATCGTGCGCCGCGTGAAAGACGAGTTCAAGGTGCCGACCTTCGCCTACCAGGTCAGCGGCGAGTACGCGATGCTCAAAGCCGCAGCACAAAACGGCTGGCTCGACCACGACGCGGTGATGATGGAGAGCCTGCTCGCATTCAAGCGCGCCGGAGCCGATGGCGTGCTGAGCTACTTCGCCCTTGAGGCGGCGCGTTTGTTGGCGGCCGCCTGAGCGCCGCTTGTCGCGATGCGCATCTTCCACATCGACGGTGACCAGCTCACCGAGCTCGAATCCTTGCCCGAAGAAGCGCCAGCCAGTGGCTACTTCTGGGTTGGCAGCGTGCGCCGCGAGTTCGAGGTCAACAGCGCGATGCTGCAGTCCGCGTTGCAGCGCTGGACTGGTGGGCAGCTCGTCGATCTGCACATCTCAGACCTGCTGAACAACCAGCTGCCCTCGAACTTTGACTACACCTCGTGGTACGACCTGATGGTGTTTCGCCGCCTCGCCGCCGGCGCGGGCTCGGCGTCGATGTTCATCGATGACACCAAAGGCACGGTCAGCAGCGCTCGCGCCGCGCTCGCCGCCATCGACACCAGTCCGGTCGGATTCGCCGTGTTCGACCGTGTGCTGCTCACCGTGCACCCGGCCGACTGCCTCGTGCGCGAACACTTCGCCAACCGCCTGCAGCAACAGAAACCCGGCACCGAAGCGCGTGGGGGAGCGCGCATGCCACCAAGCCCAGCGGACCTGATGCTGCGCATGCTCAACCACATCGTCGACAGCTACCTGGAGCTGCGGCGCCTGCTCACCAAGCAGCTCGACTACCTGCAACAGGAACTCTTCAACCCGCGTGGCAACTTCCACAGCTGGCGCACGCTGCTCGATTCGCGCAATACGCTGCACCTGCTGGAAGACACCTGCGAAGACCAGCGCGCCGCAGTCACCGAATGGATCGACGCGCTCGACGAGTGGCCCGATGAAATTGACAAGGCAGCAGCCCGCGAACGCGAACTGCTGCGCGTGCGCTCGCGCGATGTGCTGGAACACATCGAGCGGGTGCTGGTGCATGTTCGCCGGCTGGAGTCCTCAGCCGAAAACGCGGTTCAAATGCACTTCGCTGCGCAAAGCCACCGCACCAGCGAAATCATGCGCACGCTCACGGTGCTGACGGCCATCTTTTTGCCGCTGAATTTGGTGACCGGTTTCTTCGGCATGAACTTCGAGGGGCTGCCCTTCATTCACAGTGCCCGCGGGTTCTGGTTCACCTGCGGCTTCATGCTGCTCGTGGGCAGCGGCCTGAGTGTGTTGTTCTGGCGCAAGCGCTACCTCAGCCGCTCACGCTGATTCACCGCGATCATGGCGCGTAAGGGTCGGCAAACCCGAGCGATTGCATCAGCTCCGATTCACGCGCTTCCATCACGCGCGCTTCCGCTTGGTCTTCGTGGTCGTGACCTTGTGCGTGCAGCGTGCCATGCACCAGCATGTGGGCGTAGTGCGATTCGAGCGAGCGTCGCTGCTGTTTGGCCTCACGCTGAACGACCGGCGCGCACAGCACCAGGTCGGCCACCACCATGGGCGCGTGGCTGTAGTCGAAGGTGAGCACGTTGGTGGCGTAGTCGCGCTGCCGGTACTCACGGTTCAGCGCCTGGCCTTCTTCGGTGCCGACAATTCGAACCGTGATCTCGCCCGGCGCGTCGAGCGCCGAGCGGATCCAGCGTGCCACCTTGTGGCGCGCCAGCGTGGCGCGGTCACTCTTGTCAGCGAATTGCAGCGAAAGCGTGAGCGGTGGCCCTGAGCTTTTCATCGGTAAATCAGGTCGGCCCAGGTCGCGACGCGTCGTAGGCCTCGACGACGCGCGCCACCAGCGGGTGGCGGACAACGTCGGCCGAGGTGAATCGGGTGGTCGCGATTCCCGCCACTCGCCGCAGGATACGTTCGGCGTCGATCAGCCCGCTTTCGGTGCCGCGCGGCAAGTCGATTTGGCTGACGTCGCCGGTCACGACCGCCTTGGTGCCGAAGCCCAGGCGCGTGAGGAACATTTTCATCTGCTCGGCGGTGGTGTTCTGCGCTTCATCAAGGATGACGAACGCGTGGTTGAGCGTGCGCCCGCGCATGAAGGCGAGTGGCGCAATCTCGAGCGTGCCTTTTTCGAGCGCCTTGGTGACCTTGTCTTGACCCATCAGGTCGTAGAGCGCGTCGTACAACGGGCGCAGGTAAGGATCGACTTTTTGCGCCAGGTCGCCGGGCAAGAAGCCGAGCCGCTCGCCGGCTTCAACCGCCGGGCGCGTGAGGATGATGCGCTGCACCGTGCTGCGCTCAAGCGCGTCAACCGCGCACGCCACCGCGAGAAAGGTCTTGCCGGTGCCCGCGGGGCCGATGCCAAAGGTAATGTCGTGCGCAAGCACATTGCGCAGGTAGGTGAGCTGGTTCGGCGTGCGACCGGCCAGGTCGGGCCGGCGCGTGCGCAGTGCCAAGCCGTGAGGTTCGGTGGTGCTCGTGGTGTCGGCCATCACGAGCTGCAGTTGCTCGGCGCTGATGGCGCGGGCGGCCTGCTCGTACAGGGTCTGCAGCAAGGCCATGGCGCGCTCGGCCCGCAGCTTGGCGCCTTCGACTCGGAAGAACTCGTTGCGCCGCGAGATCGACACGTCGAGCGCGGCTTCCATCTGGCGCAAGTTTTCGTCGAGGCTGCCACACAGGTGAGCGAGGCGCTGGTTGTCGGGCGGTTCGAAAGAATGGCGCAGGATCACGGTGGGCGGTGTGTCTGGGGGCGGTCAGATTGTCGCAGTCGGAGTGTGGCGCAATCGTTGCAAGCGAAGGTGCGGTCTTGCGCTCTGGGCCTCACCTGTCCGTCACAATGTTTATCGATGTTAGTCGCTTCCTCGTTCTCCGCCCGCCCCGGCCTTTGGCGCCGAGCCCACGCAATGTTGGCGCTGGTGGCATTGGCCGCGGCCGCGGGAATCGTGCAGGCCGCGCCGGCGGCGGTGCAGACGATCGGTACCGCGCTGGCCGCTCGGAGCGGCGCCGACCAGTTCCCGACCGACGCCCCCGCAACCGCGGTGGCCTTGCCCGACGACTGGGACGACTCGCGTCCGAATTACGAAGGCAGCGTCTGGTACCGCTCGCACTTCGACAAGCCCCAAGATGCCGCCACCAACGAGCTTTTGGCGCTGTATGTGGAGCGGGTCTGCAGCAATCTCGAAGTGCGCCTGAACGGCATTCGCATCTTCAGTGGCGGGCGCATGGCCGAGCCGGTGACGCGCAACTGCCTGTACCCGCAACTCGTCAACCTGCCCTCGGCGCTGCTGCTCGAACGTGACAACGTGCTCGACCTGCAAGTGGTAGGCCACGCGCTGCAGCACGTGACATCGCGCCAACGCTCTGCAGGCTTGTCGGCGCTGAAGGTCGGCCCGCAGTCGGTGCTTGCCGAAGAGCACGCGCACCGGTTGTTCTGGAACATCCGCTTGGTGCAGATCGTCAACCTGGTGCTCGCGGTGTTGGGCTGCGTGATGGTGGCGCTGAGCTGGCTACAGCGACGCGAGACCCACATCGGTTATTTCGGCTGGCTCGCGCTGGCATGGGCCGCGATGTCGCTGCGCTTGTGGTCGCACGACATTCCCCTGGACAACGGCGCGGTCGAATTCCTGTTCTGTACCGGCTTCGCGCCGGCCACGGCACTCGCGGTGCAGTACCTGCTGAGCTCTGTCGATTTGCGATCACGCTGGATTGAAACCGCGCTGGCCGCGCAGTGGGTGCTGATGCCGCTCACGCTGTTGCTGGCCGGTCCGGGCCGTTTATTTATAGCGGCTTCGCTTTGGTACGTGCTGCTCGTTGCCGAGGTGTTCGCCGCCGTTGGGCCGCACTTGTACGCGACCTGGCGGCGCAAGCGCCACGAGTTCTGCCCCATGGCCGTGCTGCTGGCGAGCGCCGCCGCCATGGCGTTGATCGAGATCGCGAGCCAGTACGAGCTGATCGCGATGCCGCAAGTGCAGTGGCTGTACTTTGCCGCGCCGCTGCTGTTCATCGGCACCGCAGCGCGTTTGCTTCAGGTGTTCGCACGCTCGCTGCAAGCAGCTGAAGCCGGCCGCACCACGCTGGAGGTGCGAGTGAAGGAAATCACCGCCGAGATCGAACAAAACTTCGCCCAGCTGGCTGAGATGCGGGCCGAGCAAGTGACCGAAAAGGAACGTAAACGCATCGCCGCCGACCTGCACGACGACCTCGGCGCCAAGCTGCTGACCATCGTGCACACGAGCGAGTCGGAGCGTATTTCAACGCTGGCGCGTGAAGCGCTCGAAGAGATGCGACTGTCCGTGCGCGGCCTCACCGGCAAGCCGATGCAGCTGGCCGACGCGCTGGCCGACTGGCGTGCCGAAACCGTGTTGCGCCTGGGCCAGGCCAACATCGAAGCCGACTGGCAAAGTTCGGCCGACGAAGTCGCGCAACTGCTGCCGGCGCGCAGCTTCGTGCAGACCACCCGTATCCTGCGCGAGGCGGTGAGCAACATCATCAAGCACAGCGGCGCCTCGCACTGCAAGGTTCGCTGCTCGATCGGCAACCGCGAGTTCAGCCTGATCGTGCAGGACAACGGGAAGGGCATTCCGATGGAACTCGACGGCAAACTCGACCGCGGCCACGGCATGTCCAGCATGAAGCACCGCGCCAAGCAAATGCAGGGTCAGTGCCTGGTTGAGTCGGGCCCGGGGTACGGCACTGTGATCAGGCTCACGCTTCCGCTCTGACGCTCCACGGCCTGCAAGAACTGGGCGCGCGCGGACTGTTAGCATGTTCGTGGGGGTGCATTCGCCCCTGAAAGCGAGGGCCCCGCATGAACAACATCTTGCTGCTCGAAGACCTGCCCGAGATTCGCTCGTGGCTGAAAGTGCTGGTCCGGGGCGTGTTCCCCGATTCGCAAATTCACGAAGCCGCGCGTGTGCACGACGCACTCGGCCTGGTCGGCGCCGTAACTTTCAACCTGGCGCTGTGCGACCTCGGCCTGCCCGACGGCTCGGGCGTGGACGTTGTAGCTGCGCTGCGCGAGCAGCAGCCCGAGTGTCAGTCGGTCGTGGTGACGATTCACGATGATGACGACCACCTCTTTCCCGCCCTGCAGGCTGGCGCCTTCGGGTACCTGTTGAAAGAGCAAGCGCGTGAATTGATCGCCGAGCAGCTCAAGCGGATGAGCGCTGGCGAGCCGCCGTTGTCGCCCTCGATCGCGCGCCGCGTGATCTCTCACTTCGCGTCGCAAACACAGCGCCAGGAACGGCCTCAAAACATGCCCCACGTGGCCCTGACGGAACGCGAGAACGAAGTGCTGCTGCGCGTGGCCAAGGGCTACACGCTGCCCGAAATTGGCGTGCAGCTGGGCCTGTCACGCCACACGATCGCCGACTACGTGAAGCAGATCTACCGCAAACTCAATGTCAGCTCGCGCGCTGAAGCGGCGCTCGAAGCGCAGCGCTTGGGACTGTTCCGCCGCGCCTAGGCACCCGATCAAGCACCCACTCAGCACGCGCCCGGCCGCGTGCAGCCAGCTTGGCTTGGCAGAGCGGCGGCGATTGCACCGGCCTTGTTAGCGCTCGGTCCCACCGGGGCTCAGGGTCTGGATCGTTGGGCAGTGGGCCCGCTCGCGAGCGGCGAAGCCCTGTTGACCATAGATGTGGGCGGAACGGCGCAGGTTTAGGTTTGTCGACCGGTTCGCCCGCAGCCCTGACAATGATGCGTATGGGAACCTTCATTCAATGATCGGCAGACTCACCGGAACGCTGGCGGGCAAATCGCCACCGCAGATCCTCATCGACGTGAACGGCGTCGGCTATGAAGTCGACGTGCCAATGAGCAGCTTCTACAACCTGCCCCCGCTCGGCGAGCGGGTGATGCTCCTCACGCATTTCGTGGTGCGCGAAGACGCGCAATTGCTGTTCGGTTTTCTCACCATTGACGAGCGCGCCACCTTCCGGCTGCTCGTGAAGATCTCGGGCGTCGGCCCCCGCATGGCGCTGGCGATTCTTTCGGGCCTGAGCATCAACGAACTCTCGCAGGCCGTGAGGCTGCAGGAAAGCGCACGGCTCGTGAAGGTGCCCGGCATCGGCAAGAAAACCGCCGAGCGCTTGCTGCTCGAACTCAAAGGCAAGCTCGGCGATTCGCTCGCCTCTCCGGCCAGCGTGAGCAGCGGCGCGCAGGCCGACATCCTGCAAGCGCTCGTGGCGCTGGGTTACAGCGACCGCGAAGCGGCAACAGCGCTCAAAGCCCTGCCGACCGACGTGGCGGTGAGCGAAGGCATCAAGCTGGCCCTGCGCGCACTCGCCAAATAACCCCCAGGCGTTTCAGGGTTTCACGCTGTAGTCGGCGCCCAGCGCTTCGACCTTCACCTCAACGCTCACTTCACCGGCCTTCTCGAACTTCAACTTCACCGGAAAACTGTCGCCCTCCTTGAGGGGAGCTTTCAAGCCGATGAACATGACGTGGTAGCCGCCGGGCTTGAGTTCGACAGTCGTGCTGGCCGGAAGCTCGACACCGTCGACCTGGCGCATCTTCATCACGTCGCCTTCCATCTTCATCTCGTGCAGCTCGACCGCCTTCGAGATCTCGGCGCTCACCGACAGCAGCTTGTCGTTGCCACCGCCGTTGACGAGCCTCATGAAGCCGCCACCCGTGGGCTGGCCGGCTGCGGTGGCGCGCGCATACGGGTGGCCAATGGTGATGGCGCCGGCTTTGAATTCATGGGCCAGCGTGGCGAAAGTGGCGAGCGCGAGCGTGGCGCAGCCAATCAGGGTTTTCAGGGTCATTGGGTGCTCCTCGGACTTGAATCGGTTGCGCTGAATCAGAGTTGGTAGCGCAGCTCGGCACTGTAGGGGCGCTGCGTGCGCCCGTGAAAGGCCAAGCTCGTTCGGTTGCCGATATTGTCGATGCCGACGCTGAACCTCCATTGCTGGCTGATACGGTACTGCAAGCGCGCGTCGTCCACTTAAAAGAGCCTCGCCCGAGTCACTCAAATCGATGGCAGGCCGCTCCGCCCGGCCGCAAAACGGGCCCTGCTTCTTTGCCGCGCACGCAGCCGATAATGAAGCATGTCGATCCAGACCGATGACTTTGAACCCGCGCGTCGCGTGGTCAGCGCAGCGCCCGCGTCGCCCAACGAAGAAGCCATCGAACGTGCGCTGCGTCCCAAGGGCCTGGCCGAATACGTGGGCCAGGCCAAGGCGCGCGAGCAGCTGGAAATTTTTATCGGTGCCGCAAAGATGCGCAGCGAAGCAATGGACCACGTGCTGCTGTTCGGCCCGCCAGGCCTGGGCAAAACGACGCTCTCGCACATCATTGCCAACGAACTCGGCGTGAACTTGCGCCAGACCTCGGGCCCGGTGCTCGAAAAGCCAAAAGACTTGGCCGCGATCTTGACCAACCTGGAGCGCAACGACGTGCTCTTTATCGACGAGATCCACCGCCTCTCACCGGTCGTTGAAGAAATTCTCTACCCCGCGCTGGAGGACTACCAGATCGACATCATGATCGGCGAAGGCCCGGCCGCGCGTTCGATAAAACTCGATCTGCAACCCTTCACGCTGATTGGCGCCACCACCCGTGCCGGCATGCTGACCAACCCGCTGCGCGACCGCTTCGGCATCGTGACAAGACTTGAGTTCTACACGCCCGAAGAGCTGGCCCGCATCGTGCGGCGTTCGGCTGGTTTGCTGAAAGTTCCAACCGACGACGAAGGTGCATTCGAGATCGCACGCCGCTCACGCGGCACGCCGCGCATTGCCAACCGACTGCTGAGGCGCGTGCGCGACTATGTTGACGTGAAGGCCGACGGCAAAATCGTGAAGGCACTGGCAGACAAGGCGCTGAAGATGCTCGATGTCGACGCCCATGGGCTGGACCTGATGGACCGCAAGCTTCTCGAAGCGGTGGTGCACCGTTTCGATGGCGGCCCAGTCGGCCTGGACAACGTGGCTGCGGCCATCGGCGAAGAGCGCGACACGATCGAAGACGTGATTGAGCCGTACCTGATCCAGCAAGGGTACCTGCAGCGCACACCACGCGGGCGCGTGGCCACGCCGGCGGCGTATCGGCACTTGGGCGTCGCCCCGCCGAAGGCGAGCGGTAGCGACCTGTTCGGCGAGTAAGGGCGCAGCCGCGACGCGTTAGCGAGCACAAAAGACACGCGTCGCTGTACACACGAGCGCGCCGTGCGGAGGAACGATGGTGCATACAACAGCGGTGTCCGGCGACGCGGCGCAAGCGCACGATTTCAAGCCCACCCAGCGCCGACACTGGGAGCGGCTGCTCATCTTGATCGGGCTGGGCCTGGCGCTGGCGCTGATCGAATGGGCAATCTGGCAAGGCGGCGACCCGCCGACAGCCCTGGCCATTCTGGTACTCCTTGTGTTCATTGCGGCGCTTTGGATGATTGCGCGCGCTGCATTCGACCGACGGCCAGTCGTAAGCGTGTCGACTGCGGGCGTCGCGTCACGCCATCTTAAAAATGCCGTTGCGTGGCGGGAAATCGAAGACGTCGAACTGCGAAAGATGCACAACGCTGCCGTGCTGGCGTTTGTGCTCAAGCCCGGCCCACTGCGGCCCGACCGGCGACGCTGGTGCATCGGCATTAACCCGGCGCGACCCCATATCAGCCTGCAATCATTAAAGCCGCAGGACCAGCAGCGTGCCTTCGATCTGATTCAAACGCACCTGAATTCTTTGCGCCAGGTCCGGCTGCTGGAAGAGACCACCAGCGCTGTCGACGCGCCCCGCAGGGTCGACTTCGAGCACCGGCTCGCGGCCCTGACGCCACTGACCTGGGCGCTGTACGTGGTGGTGGGCGCCAACGTTCTGGTGTGCCTGGCCAATCTCGCGACCGGCATGAGCGCCCTCAAACCCACCGACGTCGAGCTGTTTGCCTGGGGCGCGAAGTCGACGCAGGCGGTGGTTCATGACCGCGAGTATTGGCGCCTTTTTACAGCCATGTTCCTGCACATCGGCCCGATGCACCTGGCGCTCAACATGCTTGGCCTGTGGGAAGCGGGCCGGCAGCTGTGCCGATGGTTCGGCAACGCACTCTTTTTGCTGATCTACGGCGGCTCCGGCCTGGTGGGCGGCGCCTTGAGCCTGCACTTCTTGTCGCAGCAGTCGGTCTCTGCAGGCGCTTCGGGCGCAGTGTTCGGTGTGCTGGGTGCGTTGCTCGCCGCCGGCTGTCAGCACCCGGCGCAGTTGCCCAAAATGCTGTCGCGGCAGTTGTTGACCGGCCAGGGCTTGTTTTTGGCGTATGCGCTGGTGCAGGGACTGGACCCGCTCGGTGCGGACAACGCGACCCACCTGGGTGGTTTGGTGACGGGCGCCTTGCTCGGGTGGCTTTTGCCGAACAAGATCGATACCCCCGCCAGCAACGGCCGGTCTCGCAGCACGGCACTGGCTGCCGTGGCAGGCTGCGCGCTGTTGATCACGGTACTTGTGAGCACGGCCGGGGCCCGCGCCGGGGCTGCTGGCGTCGACCACGAAAATGCTGGTCCGGCCATCCTGCAAGACCTCGAGCACGAGCTCGAGCGCACCGAACGAGCGTTGCAGAAAGACCTACAGGGAACGACCACGGGACAATTGACAGAGGCTGCGCTGACCGACGCGATAAGTCAGCGCCATCTCCCGGCCTACCGCGCGCTGCGCACTCGGATCGGAGGCATGTTGAACTCACTGCCTTCGACGGATGCTCCAGCGGCGCGCGGCGCAATATTCGACATTCAGGAGCGCACCACGGCCCTGACCGACATGCTGGAGTTTGAGGTCGAAAAGGCGCGTCAACCCCGTTCCGCCAGCGAAGCGCCCGAACAGCGTGCCAAGGAACTTGCCGCGCGACTCGCGCGCCGTTTGCAAATGGCGCGCGAGTCGCGCCCCTGAAGCTGAGAGCGACCAGAGGCGTCCCAGAGACTGGCCCAGCCCGCGACGAAGAGCCAGCACAACTGCAATGGACGACTCGCTTACTCACGCTCAGGTCGCCCGGAGCCGCGCCGTCGCGGCGCACTGCGCCCACGTGGGGTCAGTGGCCACGCGCGTCCGAGATCGACTGTGAAAACCTCGGCCAGGCCACCTTCGCTTCAGGTCGGGACGGGAAAACTGCGTTTTTCAGCATCCCCGCTTCGGGCGCCCCTTCGGCCAGTCTCCTCCAGGCTCAAACCTGAATTTGGAAAATTGGAATAGCCCATCTCAGAGCCCCGCGCGGCTCAAGGTCTGCAGGAAACGCTCGCTGGTCTGGTAGCCGATGACGCGCGTGTCAGCGACCTCGCGCCCCTGTGCGTCGAAGAATATCGTGCCCGGTGGTCCGAACAGTTGAAAGCGCTTGAGCAGTTCGCGGTCGTGCACATTGTTGGCCGTCACGTCGGCCTTGAGCAGCAGCGCGCCGGCAAGCTTCTTCTGCACCTGCGGGTCAGCGAAGGTGTAGCGCTCCATCTCCTTGCATGAGACGCACCAGTCGGCATAAAAGTCGAGCATCACGGGGCGACCACTGCCGCGCAGCGCAGTGTCGAGCTCGGTCACGCTATGCACTGGGTTGAAGACCGGGCCGGCATGCGCCGCCGATACGCCGCCACGGGCTGCGAGATGCGACAGTGGCTGCAGCGGGTCGGTACCACCAGACGCCGCCCCCGCGAGTTGCAGCAGCCCGCAAGCGGCGAGCAAGGCAGCCACCGATCGGCGCCAAAGGCTGTTCGACAATTCGCCGCGATGCCCCCGGTGCTGGTGGTGAGACGCAAGCATCACGGCAGAGCAGATCATCAGCGCGCCCCACAGCGCAAGCACCAAGCCAGCCGGCAGGATCGACTGAACGGTCCACAACGCAACGCCAAGCAGCAGCACGCCGAAGACGCGCTTCACTTCGGTCATCCAGCTCCCGGCGCGCGGCAGCAGCGCGCCGGCCGAGGCGCCGACCAGCAGCAGCGGAATGCTCATGCCGGCAGCAAGCGAAAACAAAGCAGTTCCCCCGAGCCATACATCGCGCGTCTGACTCAGGTAGACAAGTGCACCGGCCAGCGGCGCGGCCACGCACGGGCTGACGATCAGCGCTGAGACGCCGCCCATCGCGAACACGCTGGCGAAGCGCCCGGCGGGCAGACGCTTCGAAGCTTGAGTCAGGCGGCCGGTCAGCGCGCTCGGCAACTGCAGTTCGTAGGCACCAAACATCGACAGCGACAGCGCCACAAGCCCGGCGGCAAACAGCATCAACACCCAGGGGTTCTGAAGCGTCGCGGCAAGCCCTTCGCCCGCCAAGCCAGCAGCGACACCGAGCGCCGTGTAGACGACCGCCATGCCGAGCGAGTAACTGAGCGCGAGCGAAAACCCGCGGCGACGAGACACCTGCGCGCCTTGACCGACGATGATCGACGAAAGAATGGGCAGCATCGGCAATACACATGGCGTGAGCGAGAGCAACAAACCGGCGATCAAGAACACACCAACCACGGGCCAGAACTTGCCGCCGCGCAGCGCCGCTTCTGTGCCCGAGCCATTGGCCGATGTCGATTTGCCCTCCAACGCCGCGTTCGTCACCGCAGCCGGTGGAGCGTTCGGTAGGAGCGCCGCGGTTTCGGCCGCCGTCATCGGGCGCGCTGTGCCGTCGCCACCGTAACCTGCCAGGCTGACGATCAGGCCGCGCTCCATCGGCGGGTAACACAGGCCCTGATCAGCGCAACCCTGGTTCGACACAAGCAGCTGAAACTTCGGCGCGGCCTGTAAAACGGGCACGCTGATGCGCACCAGGTCGCGGTGGGTCTCGACATTCTTCTGGAAAGTTTCGTCGAACTTGACCTTGCCGTTTGGAATGAGGAGAGTGCCGAGCGTGGCCCCGTTGGCAATGAACTTGAACTGTTCGCGATAGAGGTAATAGCCCGGCGCGACCGTGAACGTGACCTCAACCGTGCGTTCATCGACAGCGCGCGCAGCAAGCTTGAACGCCACGTTGGGGTCGAGGAACTCGTCTGCGGCCTTCGGGGTCTGCACTCCAGCAAACACGAGCAACAGCAAGGCAATGAGCCGCAGCCAGTTGGTGGGTAGGATTCGCGTCGGCATGCTGTCGTCAATGATTCTTGTGCCCTGAGAAGACCTTTGTCGCTCGCCGAGGTTCCGCATTACTTAAAGAAGCGCCGGCGTGTCAGCACCAACGCAAGATAGTAGCCCCCGACCGCGTAGGCCGCGAGCACACAAACTGGCTGCAGCACATCGCTTGTCGGAGTACCCAAAATGAGTGGACGCACCAGTTCGACGGCTGCTGTGAGTGGCAGTGCGTGCGCGACCGTCTGCAACCAGCCGGGCATCTGCGCTACGGGAAAATACACGCCCGACAAGAAGGTCATGGGCGTGATGACGAGCGTGAAGTAGTACGTGAAAAAGTCATAGCCCTTGGCCAACGCGTTGAAGACCAGCGCCACCGAAGCAAAGGTGATCCCAACCAGGCCGAGCAAAGGCAAAGCGAGAACCATGGTCGGTTCGCGGCTGATGTCCAGGACCCAGATCACGGCCATGATTGCGGCCACCGAGAACAGGGATTTGAAGGCCGCCCACAGCATCTCGGCGAAAACGATGTCGTCGAGCGTGATCGGCGCGTTCATGATGCTGTCCCAGGTCTTTTGCACCTCCATGCGCGAGTACGCCGAATAAAGCGCTTCAAAGGTGGCCGCCAGTGCGGCGCTGACGACGATGCTGCCTGAGGCCAAGAACTGGATATAGGGCCGGCCGTCGATTTGTCCGATCATCGAACCCAGGCCGTAGCCGAACGCGACGAGAGTGATCAGTGGCTCGGCGATATTGCCTATCAAGCTGGGCACGGCGAGCTTGCGCCAAACCAGCAGGTTGCGCATAAACACCGGCCAGAACCTGCGCGAGATGCTGGGGACGGCGGTGAACGAAACTAGTCTGCCGGGTTGGCGCTGGCTCATGAGGAAAGGTGCCTTACGCGAGCTGGTTTCATGAATGGACCGGAGTTGAATTGACCGGGAAACCGCGTTCCGCGGCACGGCGCTTGAATGCGGCCATGCCGCGTTCTCCCTGCTGCTCTTCGTTTCGTAGCCGGCGTTGATCGACGAAGGCTCCTCCGCGAGTCCACATAAAGTAGAGCATCCCCGGCCGCTTGTGGATGACGGCAGTGGTGGCACGCGGCCTGTCGACACCACCCGATGGCCGGCCGCAGAACGCGCCGAGCGCGGAGTCTCCATGAGGCCAACTCTCCGGCCGGCGGGAGTGTCCTAATTTCTGTGTTCGAGGCGTATTGTTGAATTTGTCTTCACTTGAAGTTCTTTGAACAAGAGGCCCCTGGCAGGCCGCCGGAGGCGCCCCCGGTTGAGCCATGTACTTCATGGTTCAACCCCGTTGGCGGGCCGCCTGCGTGAAGCGCTCCTCGTAGAGTATCGCGGACTGGTTCATCGCCTCCTTCCGGTTGTGCGCCGCGCGGCCCCAGTCGGCCGTGATGTTGCGCAGCGCCAGCCAGATGAGCTTGGTCGCTGCGTCGTCACTCGGGAAGTGCCAGCGGGACTTGATGATCTTGCGCAATCACGCGTTGATGCTCTCGATCGCTTTGGTCGTATAGATTACCTGGCGCATTGCGGACGGGAACCCGAAGAACGGAATCACCCGGTCCCAGGCGCGGCGCCACGCGGCCACCACCGTGGGGAACTTGTGGCCCCAGGCGCCTTGCTCGAAGGCATCGAGTTCGGCCTGCGCGGCTTCGGGGCTCGGCGCCATGTAGATTTGCTTGATCGCCGCGGCCAACAACTTTCGGTCCTTCCAGTTCGCGTAGTCCAGGCTGTTAGTGATCAGGTGCACGATGCAGGTCTGCAGCGTCGTGGCCGGGAACACTGCCGCTAGCGCCTCGGGCAGCACGCCCAAGGCCAGGTAGATCGCCTTGTTGCGCACCACCACGTCTTCGCGGATCTTCACGCGCAGCGCGTCGAAGAACACCACTACCGGTTACATCGTCTCCAGCGGGCGGGCTTGCCAAGCGCCAACTTCGGCCATGACGGCGTCGGTGACGCTGTTGATGAACTCGGGTGAGCCCTTCACGCCATACTGGTCAGCGAGGAAGCCCTGCACCTCGCGCAAGGTCATGCCGCCGGCGTATATGGCAATGTTCTTGTCGTCGAAGTCGGCGAAGCGTCGCTCGTGCTTGGGGACGAGCAGCGGCTCGAAGCTGCCTTCCCGGTCCCGCGGCACCTCAATGCGCAGCGGGCCGTCCTGGGTCAGCACGGTCTTGCCGCTGCTGCCGTTGCGCTGGTTGCTCACGGCCTCGGGCTTAACCGCTCCGTTCGGGTAGCCCAGGTGATGCACGAGCGCGGCACCCAGGCCGCGTTCGATCAGCGCCTTCTTGAACGCCATCGACGCGGCGTTGACTGCCTCACCCGTCATCGGCCCGCTCACGAACTGATTCAACCTAAGAACCGCAGTTGAAACTACAAACGTCTGCAACGTGAACGCCGGCGCGGGTTTGGGTGATGTTGGACACTCACCGAATGGGTGAACCGAGCAAAGCCAAGAAGTCGGCCCCGCAGAATTCATCCAAGCGAACCGAGTACCGACGACGGCAGGCTGGGCAAATCTGGTCGCTGCGATGTTCGGTCCGACTCCATCACCTTTGTCCGCATCGACATTCCTTCCAG